>NZ_JBVJHZ010000068.1:0-17132 GCF_055586545.1 Glycomyces sp. NPDC050141
GGGGGGTGACGCGCTGGCTTTCCGTTGGGCGTGGGGGGGGGGGGGGGGGGGGACGGGGGGGGGGGGGGGGGGCGCGCCCCGCCCCCCCCCCCCCCCCCCCCCCCCCCCCCCCCCGCTCCCTCTGACGGATGCCTAGACGCAGGAGGTCTCGGCGTCCATGGTCGTCAACTCGGCCTGCGCCGCCGTGTCCGGCACTGCGCTGTTGAGCGTGCTGACGAGCGCGTCGGCGCTCTCCCCGGCCAGGAGCTCCTCGACGCCCTGGTCGACCTCGTCCTCGGATTCGGTGGCGAAGGCAGCGGCGGACTGCACGGTGCCCTCGGACTCGCCGTTGCCGAGCGTGCCGCCGTCGTAGGGGATCTCCGAGCCCTCACCGAGGCCGCGCCACTGGGCCCGGGTGTACTCGCCGTCCTCGTCGCAGACGGCCTTCTCCCAGCGGATGGCCATGACGTACTGGTGGCCGACCTCGACCCGGGGAAGTTCCTGGAGCGCCATCTCGACGGCATTGGCGGTGTCGCCGTCGGCGAAGTACCAGCCGAGGCCCGAGTACTCCCAGGTGGCGGGGGCCGCCTGCGTGGCGCCCTCCCTCGACCACAGCACGTCCTCGACCGTGAGCGAGACGGTGCGGCCGATGACGCCCTCGCCGCGTTCGAGCTCTTCTGCGCTCGGCGCGATGGCCTCCTCTGCCACGGCCTCGACGACGATGACATGGTCGGCATAGGTCACCCAGTCGGCGGCGGTCACGCTCGGAAGGTGGTCACCGCCCTGCCCCAGCATCACCTCTGACTGGGATTCGGCGGCCCCTTGCGTGGAGCCCCCGGCGGGCGCGGCGATGGCCGCGACGATGATGCCGGTGACGGAGGCGGCCGCGATGATGCCGGCGGCCGCTGCGATACGGGTGCGGTTGCTCATGGGCCCTCCTCAGTAAGTGGCGTTGATGTTCTCGATGTTGTTGGCTTGCAGCGCTTCGTCGGCATCGGTCGGTTTCTCCATGCAGCCGAGCTTCTCGTCGGTGTTGCTCTTCTTCGGCGACGCGTCCTGGCCGTGGGTCAGGCCGACGGCGTGACCGGTCTCGTGGCAGACGAGGCCCTGCGCGTAGTGCCCGCCGCCGCGGATGCGGATGTACTGCTGGTCGCATTTGAGGGTCGTGGCGGCGTTGTTGCAGAAGGTGGCGCCGTCCATGGTGGAGGACAGGCCCACGGCGCTCTCCTCGTACACGATGTCGGTCTCGGCGCTGCCGGAGAACGAGGGGGTCGAGTCGTAGGTGACGGTGAGGTCGGTCGGCTCGTAGATGTTGTTCATGACATTGTGGACGATAGTGCGGTCACCGGCCTCGAGCATGTTGGTGCCGCTGCTGTCCAGGTAGTACGTGAGGTCCGAGTTGTCGGTCTGGCAGAAGCCCGGCCCGGTGGGGCTGTTGATGCTGAAGCACCCCACCGTCAGATACTGCGTGGGGTACATGTTGTCCGTGTACGCGGCCCAGGCGACCCCCGCCGTCACGGCGACGGTCGTGAAGGTGACGACGGCGATGCATACGGCTCTGAAGCTCAGGCGTTTCGCAGAGGCTCTTGGCATAGGGCTTTCCCTTCCGTGCGGAGTGGCACCAGTCTCGCGCGGCGGCGTGGAGCCATTGTGGTGGGAAAGTGGAGCGGGCGGCGCCGAGCCGCCGCCCGCCCGCGCTCAGATCTGGCGGAACTCGGTGATGGTGAGGTCGTTGAAGACCGCCGGGCCGCCGTCCGTGAACAGGGCCAGGCGGTCGTCGCCGGGTTGGGCGTACACGAGACTGGAGTGCACGTAGCGGCCGTCGTCGACGAACACCTCCACCGAGAGGTTGTCGACCAGGATGCGCAGTGTCGCCTCCTTGCGGGCGGCGTCGAACGGGGTGCGGCTCTCCAGCCAGCGGCCCGTCGCGTCCGGGTTCCCCGTGTAGCCCCGGTTGAGGTACGCGTAGCCGCCCGCCAGGTAGACGCCCGCGTCGGCGTGGCGCGAGCCGTCCGCCGACAACCGCAGCTGCATCCCGATGTTGTTGGCCTGGTTCCAGGTGGCCCTGGTCCGGACCTCGTAGGCGCGGCCGCGATAGTCGAGCGGCAGGTTGCCGTCCACGGTGATATCGCCGAGGCTGACCGTCCGCGAGGCGCGGTCGGCGAGGGTGCGGACCGGCGTCGACAGGAGCACCGGTTCCGTCGGGCTGTACCAGTGCAGGGCGATCTCGCGCACGATCGAGTCGGTGCCGTTGAACCCGTCGGCGTCCCACGAGGGGGTGTTCGCGAAGTAGTCCCAGTGGTTCATCCACCCGATGGCGTAGCGGGTCCTCGGGTCGAGCTGGCCGCCGGTGCGCCGCTCCCAGGTGACCGCGCCGTACCAGTCCCAGCCGTGGTCGAGCCACTTCGGGTCCGGGTGGTCCGGCACGAACGTGGTGCCGTTCCAGTCGCCCGTCCAGTACGCGTAGGTCGAGGGGCCGCCGGAGCCCTTGGCGTTGGCGCTGGCGCCGAGGACCCAGCGGCCGGGACCGGTGGCGGACTCCAGCCAGAACAGGTCGGGGCATTCGAGCACGCCGATGCCCTGCTTGATGAAGCCTTCGGTGTAGACCCAGCTCTTGAGGTCCGTGGAGCGGTAGAACCCGATCTTGTCGTTCTCGGCGAGCGCCATCACCCATTGCGATCGCTGCGCGTCCCAGACGACCTTCGGGTCGCGGAAGTCGACCACGCCGGGGTTCGGCAGCACGGCCGGCTCGTGGCGGCCGAAGGTCCGGCCCCCGTCGGTGGAGTAGAAGAGGAACTGCGCCTGTCGGTGCGGGGCCGTCGCGAAGCGGTCCTCCTGGGTGGCGATGGCGATGATCGCCCCCGCGCCGAATCCGGCGGTGTTCGCTTCGTCGACCACGAGGCACCCGGACCAGATCGACCCGTTCGGGTTCGTCTCCTTCGGAATGGCGGTGCCGAGATCGGTGAAGGCGACATTGTCGTCTGACGCGCCGATCCGCCAGGAAGTGCCGGTGCCGGGAGTCGGGTAGTCCTTGTTGTAGAGGTAGTAGTAATACGTCTTGCCGTCCACGTAGATCGGCCGCTGCGGGTCGTTCTTCCAGCGGTCCGGGACGGAGAAGTGGTAGACGGGCCGATAGGTCTCGTCCTGGGCTCCGGCAGGGCTGCCCACCAGGCTGACCGTGCCGCCGACGGCGGCCGCAAGCAGCAGGTTCCTTCTTGAGGTTCGCAGCATCGTCGCTCCAAACTCGTGCATCGAAAGCGGATTTGATATCGAAGATCATAAATGGTAAAACGTAGTTAAATCTATCGATATGAGAGGTTAAAAGAGGTTAATTCGAATTGGCCGACCCGCTGCCTTGCGGGTCGGCCACATCGAATGGCTCGCTGTCAGAGTTCCGATCGGTACGGCGGGTTCGCGCCCGCTCGGGAGCAAGTCACCGCCGCCACTGTCGAAGCGAAGGCGACCGCGTCGCGCGCCTCGGCGGCGGTCAGCTGGTCGAGGTCCGCAGGCTTCAGGCGGCCGTTGCGGTCCAGCCAGTCGAGCAGGGCGCCGCTGAAGGAGTCGCCGGCACCGACCGTGTCGACCATGTCGACGGGCGCGGCCGGGACCGCGAACGACTCGCCACCGGCCCACACGAGCGAGCCCTCACCGCCGCGCGTCACGACGACCAGCTTGCGGCCCTTCGCGATCCACTCATTGGCGAGTTCGGCCGGGTCGGAGCCGGGCCAGATCCATTCCAGGTCCTCATCGGACACCTTCACGATCGACGCGAAGCCGAGCCAGCGCTCCAGGCGCTCCCGGTAGGCCTCTCGGTCGCCGAGGAGGGCCGGGCGGACGTTCGGGTCGAGGCTGATCGTGGCGCCGAGCCCGGCGAGCCACTGCTCGATGACCGGTCCGCCGGGGTCGACGGCGAGGGCGAGCGATCCGGCGTGGACCGCGTCGAGGCCCGGGTTGTGCGGCAGTTCAGCGTCCTGCCACTGCCAGTCGGCGGTGCCCGCCACATGGAACGCGTACTCCGCCGAACCGGTCGGCGCGACCGAGACGATCGCGAGGCTCGTGGGCTCCGCGGCGTCGACGATCCATCGCAGGTTCACGTCGGACTCGGCGAGATGGGTCCGCAGGAGCTTCCCGAAGGCGTCCCCCGAAAGCCGCCCGAGGAATGCGACATCGGAACCCAAGCGCCCCAAGGTCACCGCTACGTTCATCGGGCTGCCGCCGGGGTGGGCGACCGGGTGGCGGGCGTCTTCGCTGTCGACCTTGAGGTCGATCAGGGCCTCACCGATGACAGCGATTTTCGGAAAGCTCAGCATGAGCGCACCAGCCTCTCTCCGTCCCAGCGGACCGGGATCGGGTCCACGAGTTCGCCCACGAACTCGCCGTCTTCGATGTTGCGGAAGCCGATGATGACGGTCTGGCCGTCCACATCGTGCAGTCTCGCCGCGTACAGGCTCTCATGCTCGAACGGCCGTGCCTTGGCAATGTCGAAGGAGACGCCCTCGAAGCCGCCGAAGGGGTCGTCGACCGGGACCACATAGTTGTCGCCGGTCTCGCCGAGCGCCCGGCGCGCGTCGGCCGCCTCGCCCTTGCCGCAGCAGAAGAGCAGCAGCCACTGGCCGTCCACTTGGTGCAGCTGGGTGACCTCGATCTGGCCGAACCCGAGCGCGTCGGGGCGGCTGAGCGGGGGCAGCACCTCCCACGTCGCCAGGTCCGCAGATCTCGCGTGCCCGACGACGCCGCGTTCGCGGGTGTGTTCGGGCCCTTCGACTCTCGCGGTGAAGAGCATGTGCCAGCCGTCGTGGGCGCGGACCACCCACGGGTCGCGGAAGGCCTCGTCGAACCAGTCCGATTCCGCAGAGAACTTCTCGTAGTAGCGCGGGTCGGCCTCGATCTGCGGGCCCGGCTCGCGGTGCCAGACCATCAGGTCGTCGGAGACGGCCGAGCCGATGCGCTGCACGTTCCCGCTCTCGGCGCGGGAGACGCCGGTGTAGAACATGCGCCAGCGGCCGGAGTCCTCGCGCACGATCGAGCCGGTCCAGGTCGCCTGGTCGTCCCAGGCCGGGGCGTCGGCGAAGACCAGGGCGTCGGGCAGCAGCGTCCAGTCCTTGAGGTCGGCGGAGACGGCGTGGCCGATCGTGGCCCTGAGGTGGCGTCGGCCCTCTTCCTGCAGCGCACGGGAGGCGCGCAGGAAGAACACGTGGTGCCGACCTTCTAGGTCGATCGCGTACCAGGAGTCCCAGACCCAGTGGTCGGCGAGCTTGAGCATCGGTTTCCTTACTAGTGGGGGAGGTCAGTCCTTCATGCCCGCTGAGGCGATGGACTGGATGAACGCGCGCTGGAAGACGAGGAAGACGATCACCATTGGCGCGGTGATCATCGCGATGTACGCCATCACCTCGCCCCAGGCGGTGTCGAGCTGGAAGAAGTACTGGACGCCGACCATGACGGGGCGCAGCTCTTCACTCTGGACGGTCATGAGCGGCCACAGGTACGCGTTCCAGGTCGCCGGAGAGGTGACCACCGTGAGGATCGCGACTGTGGCGAACACGGGCTTCGACAGGGGCACGATGATGCGCCAGTAGGTGCGCAGCCATCCGGCGCCGTCGATCGCGGCGGCCTCTTCGAGTCCTTTGGGGAGGCTCTTGAAGTACTGGGCGAACAGGAAGATCGAGAACGCGTTCACGATGAACGGGACGATCTGCACCCGGTAGGTGTTGAGCCACCCGAACTCCACCACGGGCGTCAGCCCGTCGAACCCGAGCCACGGCAGGTTGGCCACGAGGTACACCATCGGCACGATCGTGGTGTCGAACGGCAGGATGAGCGTGGCGATGACCAGGCCGAAGACCAGGCCCCGGCCCTTCCAGCGCATCCGGGCCAGCGCGTAGCCGCACATGGAGTTCACGATCAGGCCGAAGGCCGTGACCATGAACGTCACGAACAGGGTGTTCCCGAGGAACCGCCAGAACGGGACGCGGTCGAATACGGCCGCGTAGTTGTCGAGCGAGAGGTCGCCGACGGGCAGGAACGCCTTGAAGGAGTCCATGTCCGCGAAGATCTGGTGGTCGGTCTTGAGGCTCGCGGCGAGCATGAACACGATGGGGAAGAGGAAGAACGCCGCGAGCACGGTCATGGGCGCATACGTCAGCCATCGCGAAGCTTGCGAGCGGTAATTGTGCACAGTCTTGCGGCCGCCGGAGATGGTGGTCATCAGTCCTTGTCCCTCGTCAGGCGGCGCTGCACGAGCGCCAGCGTCAGCACGATGCAGAAGAAGATCAGCGAGAGCGCGGCGCCGTAGCCCATCTGCTGCTGCTGGAATCCCTTCTGGACGATCTGGAGCACGATGGTGCTCGTCGAGCCCACCGGGCCGCCGTTCGTCATGATGTTGACCTGCACGAACAGGCTCATCGCGGCGATCGTGATGGTGATGAGCACGAACACGAACGTCGGTTTCAGCAGCGGCAGCGTCAGGTGCCAGAAGCGCTGGCGCGGCGTGCAGCCGTCGAGCGCTCCGGCCTCGTAGACCTCTTCGGGGATGGTCTGGAGCCCGGCGAGCCAGATGATCATGTGGAAGCCGACGCCCTGCCAGACGCTCATGACCACGATGGCGCCCATGGCCGTGGAAGGGTCGGCGAGCCAGGCCTGCCCGGCCCACGCGCCGCCGGTGAGCATCGACAGCGACGCGTTGATGAGGCCGTCCTCCTGGTAAAGGAATCGCCACAGGAGGCTGACGACCACCATGGAGGTGATGACGGGCAGGAAGAAGATAGTGCGGAAGACGTTGCGCCCGGCCAGCTTCTGGTTGACCAGGAGCGCGAGGACCAGCCCGAGGCCGCCTTGGAGCGGGACCACGATGCACGCGAACAGCAGCGTGTTCAGCAGCGAGCGGTGGAACGTCGCGTCCTCGGTGAAGGCCCGCTGGAAGTTCTCCAGGCCGACGAACTCGGGCGGCGTGGGCGAGATCAACCGGGCGTTGGTGAACGCCAGGACCAGCGACACGAGCGCCGGGCCGATGACGAACACGAGCAGGAGCACGATCCCGGGGATCGCGAACGCGGCGCCCGCGCGCTGCTCGGCGCGGGAGTGGCTGCGGCGCTTCCGTTTCGGCCGCTGCGGCGGGGCCGCCGCTTGCGCGGCGGCCCGTTCATCAAGCGCGACCATCGCTAGAACCCGTAACCGGAGTTCGCGTCGATGTCCGCGTCGATCTCGGCGACGGCCGCGTCCAGGGCGGTCTGGACGTCGCCGCCGTGGATGATGTCGCCGGTGTACTGGCCGAACACGGAGGCGATGACGGTGTAGGCGGGCGTCTCGGGGCGCAGGGTCGCGTAGGCCTTGGAGTAGTCGACCATCATGCGCAGCTGCCCGTCGGTGCCGTAGTGCTCGGTGAGCTCCGCGGCGGCGTCGGTGGCGGGGATGAGGCCGGTCCGGTTGGCGTACTCGGCCACGTACTCGTCCGAGAGCGCGGTCTCCAGCCAGGAGTTCGCCCCGGCCTTGTCGGCGGTCGCGGTGACGGCCCACTGCCAGGAGCCGCCGCCGATCTTGGGGCCGTTGCCGAAGTCCGGCGGCGGCAGGAACAGCATGTCGTCGTACAGGTCGAGGGCGGCGAGGGCGCCCCAGTTGCCGTGGAAGGCCATGGCGGCCTTGCCCTGCATGAAGTCCTCGGCGCCGCCGGGGGACTCGGGGCTGGCGAGGTTCGCGGTGAACAGGCCCTGGAACCACTGGCCCCACGCGAGCGCTTCGGGGCCGTTGAGGACGCCGTCGGACTTCAGGTAGGTCTCACGGTCGATGAGGTCGCCGCCGAAGCTCTGCAGGAACGGCGAGTACGCGTAGGGGTACCACTCGCCGGTGTCGGCCGTGGAGAAGTCGATCGCGTACTGGTACCCGGCCTTGCCGGTGACCGCCGTAAGCGCGTCGTCGAACTCCTCACGGCTCCAAGGGGATTCGATAGTCGGAATCCGCACGCCCGCGGTCTCCAGCACCGACTGGCGGGCGAAGATCGAGCAGGCGGCCTCCCAGTGGCCCACGGAGTACAGCTGGTCCTGGAAGACCCCGAGGGTCGAGGGCAGGAACTTGTCGGTGATCTCCTTGGGCACGTCGAGGGGCTGGAGGTGCCCGGCCCAGGCCCAGTTCGGGACGTTCGGTCCGTCCACAGTGAGCAGGTCGGGGAGGTCGCCGGAGAGCGCGGCGGCGTTCACGGAGTCGTTGTAGACGTCCTGCGGGAACGGCTCGAGCGCGGCCTTCACGTCGTCCTGGGACCCGTTGAAGGCCTTGATGATCTCCTCGGTGACCTCGATTTCGAGGGGGCTCCCGGCGTTGTGGCTCCAGAGGACCAGCTCGCCGTCGGAGGCCGAACCCGAGGTGGTGCAAGCGGCCAGGGCGGGACCCGCGAGGGCGGCGCCGCCCGAGGCGGCGGCGAGTTTGATGAGGTGGCGTCGTTGCATGGTGCTCACTCCAATGTGATTCGGGCAGAAGGGTTATCGCGGCGCGGCGACGGAGTCGCGCTTGGCCGCGGGGCAGGGCATGAGGTGCTGGACGGGCGCGGCCTCGGGGTCGTCGAGGCGGCGCAGCAGCTCCACGACCGCCCAGCGCCCCATCTCGTAGTGGGGGAGGGCGGCCGAGGTGAGCCCGGGATGCAGTGCCGGTGCGATGAGCTCCTGGTCGTCGTAGGAGACGACCGACAGATCAGTGGGGATGGCCAGGCCGAGTTCGGCGGCGGCGCGGTAGACGCCCATGGCCATCCGGTCGTTGAAGCAGAAGACGGCGGTCGGCCGGTCGGGCCGCTGGAGCAGTTCGAGCGCGCCTTCGTAGCCGAGCTGCGTGGTCGCGTGCTCGACCTCGACGAGCAGCGGCTCCGGGTCGACCCCGTTGCCGCGCAACTGCTCCTGCCACGTCTCGAGCCGCACCTCGCGGGCCTGGACCTGCTCGCGGGTCGTCACGTGCCCGATCCGGGTGTGCCCGGCTTCGGCGAGCTCGGCGAGGACCCCGAGCGTGCCGCCGCGCTCGTCGGGCACGACCGAGGAGGCCGAGCCGTCAGGCGTGCGGGCGTCGAGCAGGACGCAAGGCGTGGAGCCGATCGCCTTCGGTACCTCCACGACCTGGTGGTACATGGTCGCCAGGAGGATGCCGTCGATCTGGCGCTCCTGGAGCGCTTCGATCGCCTCCTGGGTCTCGGCCGGATCGCCCGAGGTGTCGATCATGAGCAGCAGGAACCCGGCCTCCCGGGCCGCATCGTGCGCGCCCCGGATCATCTGGCCGGCAAAGGGAGTCGTCGCCACGTCGTCCCCGACGAACCCGATCATCTGGGTCCGCCTGGTCCGCAGCCCCCGCGCCACCGAGTTCGGCCGGTACCCCAGCTCCGCCGCGGCCGCCCGCACCCGCTCCCGGGTCTCGGGGCCGATGCGACGCCCGCCGGTCTCGTTGAGCGCCATCGAAGCCGTCGCAGTGGACACGCCGGCCGCCTGCGCGACATCGGCCAATCGGGGCTTGGTCACCGTTGACTCCCTTCCTGAGTTAATCGATTAACCGAAATGCCGAGGCGCATTCCCGAGAAGTTGTTAATCGATTAACCGAGAATCTACGACCGCCCGGAAACAACCCGGCCACGCCAAAGTCACGGTTCGGCAACGACGCGACCGGCCGCGATCGAACGATCGCGGCCGGTCGGAGGAGCGAGCGTCAGGCCCTGCCCCAACCGCCTACCGAGGTGCCGTCGGAGGCGACCAGCTCGATGTAGAGGTCCCGGCCCTCGGCGTAGCTGAGGTTGTACGGGGTGCCGCCGTTGGACGAGTAGGTCGATCCGGCGACCTTCCCCTTGATGGAGATCCCGTCGCTGAGCGTGTCGTAGACGTAGAACTTCTCGGCCAAGGGGTGGAACTCGACCTTGCCCGCGAGCTTGCCGCCCGAGGTGTACACCGAGAGCTTCACGGCGATCCCGCCCGCGTCGTGCTCGAAGTAGGTGTCGTCCCAGCTGTCGGCGATGGTGCAGGGGCAGTAGTCGGTGTCGCGCTTCTCGAGCTGGGTGAGGAACGCCGCGGCGGTCACGTCGCCGGGATCGGCCGAGGCGGTCGAGGCCGCGAGGGAACCGGTGAGGGCGAACGCCGCGACGATCGCCGCGAACATTGCAAAGATCCGCTTTCGCATGGATCTTCCTTTCTAGAGGCTGCGGGCGACGCGATCGCGCCGTCCGTTGCACCCACCCTGTGCCTGACCTGCACGACAACCGCACGGTTCCTGCACGCACCGCGATCGTGCGGGACCTGTGCGCGCCCGATCCCCGCTACCCTGGGCTCAGATTCCCTTGGGTCCCAGTTCATCGGGAGGCAGATCCGTGGAGTTCCGAATCCTGGGTGAGCTCCAGGTCCGGCACGACGGCCGCGAAGTGCCGATCGCCGGCGCGCAGCAGCGAAAGGCGCTGGCGGTACTGCTGCTGGAAGCGGGTCGCACGGTCTCGATGCACCGGCTGATCGAAGCGATCTGGAACGGTGAGCCGCCCGCGACGGCCCAGCGCCAGGTCCGGAATATCGTTGCGGCCGTGCGGCGGGCCATCGCAGTGGCCGACCCGATCGAGCGTTCGGGCGACGGCTACCGGCTCACCACCGATGCGATCGACTGGAACGACTTCCGCAACGAGGTCGCGAAAGCGAAGGCGTCCAAAGACAGCACAGAGACGCATGGCCTGCTGGGGGAGGCGCTGCAGCGATGGAGGGGCCCGGTCCTGGCCGGACTCGACAGCGAGTTCATCGCTGCTGCGGCGGTCGGCATGGAGGAGGACAGGCTCGCCGCCTTCGAGGACTTCTACGAGGCGGGAATCGCCTTGGGACTGCACCGGGAGCTCGCGGGAGCCATCCAGTCGTGCGTGGCGGAACATCCGTATCGGCAGCGCCTGAACGGCCACCTGATGCTCGCACTCTACCGTTCAAGCAACGGCCCGGCGGCGCTGAAGGCGTACACCGATCTCAGCGCCAAGCTCGCCGATGAGCTCGGCATCGAACCCGACCGTCGGCTCAGGGACCTGTACGTCGCCATGCTCCGCGAGGACCCGGACCTCGACCTGGAACCCGGGACGGGGCCTGGCGAGGCACGGCCCGGCGCCGAACCCGCCGTCAACGACGACACGGCGATCGCATCGCCCGCCGAGCCTTTAGCGCTTCCGACACCTTCCGGTTCAGCGGGGAAGCGCGCCTCCCGCCTGGCGTCGCGCTACTTCTCGCGCCTGATCGCTCTCGGCCTGGTCGTCTTCGCCGTCACGCTCGTGATGGCGGCCGATGGACTCCCGGCCCTGGAGCGCGGTGCGGACCGCGCATTGAGCATCACGACGGACGTCCTGGGAGATCCGCTGTGGACCTATCCGGCGATGGACTCGGGAAGCGCGGTGCTGCGACTCGGCGCCGGACTGCTCATCCTCGACGGTGCCGAACTCCGCCTCGAAGCCGACCGGGAGGTGCAATGGTCGCTGCACGTCGGCTCGACGGTCGCGAGCACCGCCGTCTTCGACGACACGATCGTCCTCGCCACCAGTTCCCCTGTCGACCAGCCTTGGGGCACAGGCGAGATGATCTCCGTCGACACCAACTCGGGAAAGGTGCGGTGGCGGTCGAGCGGGAGTTGGCTCGTGGCGAACACCGAGGACGCGATCATCACCATCGCCTGCGAGAGGCCGGCGGAGCACGCACCGGCGGCCTGCGAAATGGAATCCCTGTTCCCGCGGACGGGGTCGCCGAAATGGGAAGTCCCGCTTGATGACCGGTCGGTCCGGCTGCGGACCGAGGCCCGCTACGACGACCCCCTGGGACAGCGCCCGCTGACCGATTACCTGCTGATCAGAACCTATCCCGACGAAGCAGCGCGGACAGGCGGCATGCTGTCCGTCTACGACCCCGAGACCGGGCAGATGCTCGGTGACTTCGACTACGAGGAAATCGAGAGCGCACAGGTCAACGAAGAGCTGCTACTGCTCCACAAGGGAAGCGTCATCATCGGCGACGGGCGGTGCGAGGCACGCGTCACCGCCTACGACCTCCGCACCGAGGAACAGCTCTGGGAGCGGTTCGTGAACACGGCCGAGGACGGCGACGGACGTTGCAGCCCCCTGCCGACCATGCAGGGAGCGGACGCCCTGTACCCCGCGACGCTGTGGCCGTCGGCGTCGGTGGTCTGGGCCCGGAGCGGCGAACTGCAGTGGTCGGCGCCGGAACCCTCCGAAGCGCAGATGCTGATAGGCGACGCGCTCGTCGCCGCAGAACCGGACTCCGACGAGATCTCGGTCTGGGACGTGTGGTCGCACGAGCGGTTGTGGACCGCGCCCCAGGGCGAGTCGATGTGGGCCCGCGGCGCGACGCTCTGGCTCCTGGATCGCGAGGCCATCGGCCCGGGTTGCGGCGGCGTCGTCGGCTACTCGCTCGAAACGGGGGCCTGGGTCTGTCTACCGGGGTCGCTCGTGTACCTCAATGAAGACGAAGTGGTGACTGTGGACGACGGCAACTGGCAGGCCTGGCCCGCCGACCCGTGGGGGTGAACATCACCCCTGGCGGCCTCCCGACCTCGACACCGCTTCACCTCCCGCACCCGACCGGCACGTGCTAGGAATGGGGATGCCTCAGCACCGGTCATATGACGCCGTCGTCGTCGGCGGCGGACACAACGGGCTCGTCTCGGCGGCCTACCTCGCCCGCGCCGGGAAGCGCGTCCTTGTTCTGGAACGCTTGGGGCACACCGGGGGCGCCGCGATCTCCGCGCCCGCGTTCCCCGGGGTCGACGCCCGGCTCTCGCGGTACTCCTACCTCGTGAGCCTCCTGCCGAGAAAGATCAGGGAGGATCTGGGGCTCCGGTTCGAGGTGCGGAAGCGGAGCGTCTCCTCGTACACGCCGACCGAGCGCGCCGGGCGGTCGACGGGGCTGCTCGTCACCCGGGACTCGGAACGGACCAGGGAGTCGTTCGCCCGGCTCACCGGATCTGAGCGCGAGTTCGAGGCTTGGAAGGGCTTTTACGGCAGGGCCGCCCACGTTGCGGAGCGGGTGTTCCCGACACTGACCGAACCGCTGCCCACAGAGGACGAACTGCGCGAACGCGTCGGCGACGACCGGACCTGGGGCATGTTCTTCCAGCAGCCCCTCGGCGAGACCATCGAGCAGACCTTCGCCGACGACCTCGTGCGCGGCGTCGTCCTCACCGACGGCCTCATCGGCACCTTCACCTCCGCCTGGGCCGAAGACCTGCGCCAGAACCGCTGCTTCCTCTACCACGTCATCGGCGGCGGCACCGGCGACTGGGACGTGCCCGTCGGCGGCATGGGCGCCCTCACCGACGAACTCGCCAGCGCCGCAAGGAAAGCGGGCGCCGAAATCCTCACCGGCCATGAGGTGTCAGGGATCGTGACCGATGGTGCGCGCGCCGAGGTGGCCTTTGCGAACGAGCAGGGCCACGGCACCGTCGAAGCCCGGCACGTCCTGGTCAACGCCTCGCCCGAGGCGCTGGCCGGATTGCTGGGGGAGGAGCGGGCCGAGCACGCCGAAGGCGCGCAGCTCAAGGTCAACATGCTGCTCAAGCGGCTCCCGCGCCTGCGCGATACGGGTGTCGACCCGCGCGAGGCCTTCGCCGGGACCTTTCACGTCTCCGAGTCCTTCGAGCAGCTTGAATCCGCGTACACCGAGGCGGCCTCGGGGCGGTTCCCGTCGCAGCCGCCTTCGGAGATCTACTGCCATTCGCTCTCGGATGCTTCGATCCTCGGGGACGACTTGGTGCGCAAGGGCTACCAGACGCTCACGCTCTTCGGGCTCCACACGCCCGCAAGGCTGTTCGACGGTTCCGGGGACGAGAAGCCGGGCCTCCTCGCGGCCACGGTCGCGCAGCTCGACCGGTACCTGGACGAACCGCTCGCCGACTGCCTGGCCGAGGATGCGAACGGGGAGCCGTGCATCGAGGCGAAGACCCCGGTCGACCTCGAGCGGGACCTGCGGCTGCCGGGCGGGAACATCTTCCACCGGGACCTGTCCTGGCCGTTCCGTACTGCGGAGGCGACGGGCCGCTGGGGCGTGGAGACCGGTCACGCCAACGTCTTCCTCTGCGGCGCGGGCGCGGTGCGCGGCGGCGGCGTGAGCGGCATCCCCGGGCACAACGCGGCGATGGCCGTCCTCGAAGCCCGCTCGGAAGCCGCCTAGGCCTCGTCGCCGGGTTTCTCGTCATCCTCGTTGGGGAGGAACGGCAGGGAGTCCTCGACGCCTAGCAGGTGGTTGGCCATGCGGATGCGGGCGTTGTCGGGTTCGCGGTAGTACAGGGCCCGCAAGATCGCGTTGTGCTCGCCGTGCGTGCGCCGGTCGATGCCCTCTTCGCGGAGGCTGCGCCACAGGCGCGCCCGCACGGTGCGGCTCGCGAACGCCTCGATCATGCCGGTGAGCACGGAGTTGCCGGTGTGCGCGGCGATGATGCGGTGGAACGCGATGTCGATCTCGATGATCCGCTCGTGCTCGTCCGGGGTCTCGTCGAGGAGGCGTCCGGCCTCTTCGAGCAGGAGCCGGGCCTCTTCGAGCGCTTCGTCGGTGATGCGGGTGGCCGCGAGCCGCGCGGCCTCGCTCTCGAGGAGGCGGCGGATGGCGTGGACCTCGCGGGCCTGGCCCTCGCCCTGGAGGTCGACGACGAAGCCCATCGGGGCGAGGAGCTGGGAGACGTCGAGCTCGGTGACGTAGGTGCCGTCGCCCTGCCGCGAGTTGAGGATGCCGAGGATCGACAGCGCCCGGACGCCCTCGCGCAGCGAGCCCCGGGAGACGCCAAGGGTCTCGGCGAGCTCCTTCTCCACCGGCAGGCGTTCGCCGGGCCGGAGCTCGCCGTTGAGGATCATGTGTTTGATGCCGTTGACGACATCGTCCGTGCGGGACATGGGTGCAAGTATCGCCGAGTCTCGAGCGAACCGCAAGAATCATCGGATCATTCGCGTCACTGTGGTGGTAGTGCAAGGGGGCCTTCCGGTTCCGGGCGCAGTGTGCAGCTGCGTCGCCCCGGCCGGAAGGCCCCTGGCCGCGAGCGGTACGACAGCGAATCGACCCCCCGACCCTCACATCGTTCTCGCGGCCCTCCCGGGGCGGGCCCCGGGAAGTCCCCTAGCCCTTGACGGCCCCCGTGATGACGGCCTTGGTGAAGTGCTTCTGGATGAACGGGTACATGATCACGATCGGGATGACCGTGCAGACCACGACCGCCATCTTCAGGGCCGCCGTCGGCGCGGCCTCGCCTTGCGCCTGGTACTGGGCGGCGGCCGCCCCGGCCGCGTCGGGGAGCCCTTGGGTGGACATGAGCATCCGCTGGAGGACGACCTGGATCGGCTGGACCTCCAGGCCCGGCGTGTAGAGGACCGCGGAGAAGTAGATGTTCCAGTAGCCGACGGCGTAGAAGAGCGCGACGACGGCGAGGATCGCCTTGGACATCGGCAGGACGATGGTGAGGAGGATGCGGAACTCTCCGGCGCCGTCGATCCGGGCCGCGTCCAGCAGCTCTGCGGGGATCGTGTTCATGAAGAACGACCTGAGGACGATGAGGTTGAAGGCGCTCAACGCGACCGGCAGGATCAGCGACAGGTAGTCGTTGAACAGGCCGAGCTTCTGCACCACCAGGAAGCTGGGGTACATGCCGGGGCCGAACAGGAACGTGAACAGCACGAGCATGAGGATCGGCCGGTGCAGGACTGAGCCGGGCCGCGAGAGCGCGTAGGCGCCGCAGACCGTGAGCACCATGCTGAAGGCGGTGCCGCCCGCGGTCAGGATGATCGTGAGGATGAGGGAGTCGGTGAGCGCGCCGCCGGAGAAGATCTCCCGGTACGCCTGGAGGCTCAGGTCGCCCGGGAGGAGCAGCAGGTTCCCTCCGGCGCGGTTCAGCGACTCCTCGCTGGCGAAGCTGGTGGCGACGATCGCCCACAGCGGCACCAGGATCGCGGCGGCGTAGCAGATCAGGAACAGCGCTTTGACGCTCTTGCCGACGAAGGACGGCTCCTCGTCCCAGACGGGGCGGGCGCTTTGGCGCCGGGGCTTGGGTTTGACGACGGTGGCGGTCATGACTTCTGGTAGATCCCTTGCTCTCCGAGGCGGTGCGCGACCTTGTTGGCGCCGAGGATCAGGAGGAGCCCGATCGCGCCTTTGAACAGGCCCGCGGCGGTGCCGAACGATGCGCCTTCGGTGCCGATCACGCTGCGGTAGTACACGTAGGTGTCGAGCACTTCAGTGGCCTGGTAGCCGACCGACTGGCGTTGGAGCTGGTACTGCTCGAAGCCGACGGAGAGGATGCCGCCGATCTGGAGGATGAGCAGGAGGATGATGACCGGCCTGATGCCGGGGAGGGTGATGTGCCACATGCGGCGCCACCGGTTCGCGCCGTCGACCGCGGCGGCCTCGTAGAGGCTGGGGTTGATGGAGGCGAGGGCCGCGAGGAAGATGATCATGCCCCAGCCGGCGTCCTTCCAGGCCCACTGCATCCAGGCGAGCACGATGAACGTGTCCGGGTTCGAGGTGAACGAGAGCCGTTCGCCGCCGAGGCTCATGAGCCAGTTGGAGACGAGGCCGTCCGCGCCGAGGACCTGCACGAACACGGTGACGACGAGGACCCAGGAGAAGAAGTACGGCAGGTACACGATGGACTGGAACGTGCTGCGCACCTTCGTGGAGACCACTGAGTGCATGACGAGCGCCAGGATCACCGAGAGCGGGAACAGGAACAGCAGGTGCGCGGCGGCGAACTTGAGCGTGTTGAGCAGCGCAGGAAGGAAGTACGGGTCGGCGAAGAGCCGCTCGAACCACGCGAAGCCCACGAACGGGTTCTCCCAGAACGGCCGGTGCGGGCTGTAGTCCATGAACGCGATGACGTTCCACGCCGAGGGCCAGTAGAAGAACACCGCGAGCTGCCCGACGACGGGGAGGGCCAGCACGAGGAGCGGCCAGTCGAAGCGGACCCGCTGCGCGAAGGTCCGCTTGCGCCTGGCGGCGCGCGCTTCCGGTGTGCGGCCCGTGACGGGCGGGGCCGCGCTTTGCATTGTTGCCATGGGTTATCCAGTCTCAGTCCGAGTTCGGCGGGTGGCTGCGGCCGGGGGGGGGGGGGGGGGGGGGGGGGGGGGGGGGGGGGGGGGGGGGGGGGGGGGGGGGGGGGGGGGGGGGGGGGGGGGGGGGGGGGGGGGGGGG
>NZ_JBVJHZ010000069.1:0-17057 GCF_055586545.1 Glycomyces sp. NPDC050141
TTGTCGGCCCTCCGAATACAACACCGGTATTCGGAGGGCCTTCCGCCTTGCGAGCGAACAAACGGACTCGGATACCGCCGCTCCCTGATTCGCAGCACAGGCCCTAGCTGACGACCCCGCGGGCCATCTCCCGCAGCCGCTTCACCCGGTCCGCCGTGGGCGGGTGGGTCGAGAACAGCCGCGAGAGCCCGCCGCCGCGCAGCGGCGACTCGATCATCAGGTGCGACTGCTCCGCGATCTTCGAGTCCGCGCGTGCCGGCATCCGGTCGACCCCGGCCGAGATCTTCTCCAGCGCGCTCGCGAGCGCGAGCGGGTCCCCGGTGAGGCGCGCGCCGTCGGCGTCGGCCTCGTACTCGCGCGAACGCGACACGGCCATCTGGATGAGCCCGGCCGCGAGCGGGCCGAGGATCATCGTCAGCAGCAGCACGAGCGGGTTCGGCCGGTCCTCGTCGTCGGAGGCGAAGAACGGCAGGAATATCGCGAGGTTCGCGAGCATCGTGATGATGCTGGCGAGCGCGCCCGCGACCGAGGAGATGAGGATGTCGCGGTTGTAGACGTGCGACAGCTCGTGCCCGATCACGGCCCGCAGCTCGGCGGGCGTGAGCAGCTGCAGGATGCCCTGGGTGACGGCGACGGCCGCGTTCTCGGGGTTGCGGCCCGTCGCGAACGCGTTCGGCTGCATCGTGGGCGAGACGTAGAGGCGCGGCATCGGCTGGTTCGCGCGGTGCGCGAGCTCGCGGACCATCGCGTACAGCTGCGGCGCCTGCGCTTCGGGGACCGGCTGCGCGCGCATGGAGCGCAGGGCGATCTTGTCCGAGTTGAAGTAGGCGTACGCGTTCATGCCGACGGCGATGACCGCGGCGATGAGGATGCCGGTGGAGCCGCCGAGCGCGTAGCCGATGGCGATGACGAGCGCCGACATCGCGCCGAGCAGCACCGCCGTCTTGAGGCCGTTGTGGTGCTTCATGATGTTCGAGTTCCCTCCCTGTGGGAAAGAGCAACGTTGTGGTTACGGCCAGTATTTCTCTGTGAGCTGGGAATTTACCGAGAAACGGTGGTGAAGTCCAACACGACCTGCGGCGCGAGCGTGACGGCGAGCAGCGCGAGGCCGATGGCGGCGAGGGCGATCGCGAAGCGGCCCTTCGGTATGAATTGCCCTCGGCCGAGGAGGACCGTGCGGGCGAGCGGCAGGTAGTAGGCGAGCCCGAGGACCGCGCCTGCGGCGACGATCACGGCGAGCCACAGCGCCGACGACGCCAGGACCTCCAGGATGACGACCTTCGCAAACGTCCCGGCCAGAGCAGGAGGCAGCCCGGCCAACCCGATCACGGCGAAGAGGAAGAGCGAAGCGGGCAGAGGAGCGGACCGCCAAAGCCCGGCAAGCGCTGCAACCGCCCCGCCGTCGCTTCTCACCGCAGTCAGAGCCGCGAAGGCTCCGGCCTCCAGCAGCACGAAGAAGACCGCGTAGGCGAGCGCAGCCGATGCGGCGGCCGCCGCGTCCTCGCGGCCTGCCGCTGTCGCGACCACTGCCAGCGGCGCGAGCGTGTAACCGGCGTGGGCGATGCCCGACCACGCCAGCAGCGGCACCGTACGGCGCTGCACCAGCGCCCCGAGGTTGCCGATCACGATTGAGGCGACGCTCAACGCCGCCACCACGATCCCGGTGCTCGTCCCCGCGCTCGCACCGAGTCCGAAGTGCACCACCCAGACGATGGCGACCGCGCCGCCGAGCTTCGAAGCGCTCGCAAGATAGGTCGCGATCGGCAGCGGGGCCCGCTCGAGCACCAGCGGCGCCCAGGCGTGCAGCGGCGCGGCCGCGAGCTTGAACGCGAACCCGCCGATCAGCAGCGCCGCCCCGGCCGCCGCGAGCGCGGGATCGGCCCCGGACAGCCCCGCCGCGAGCCCTTCCAGATGCACGGTGCCCGCTGCCGCGTAGAGCAGCGCCGCACCCATGAGTGCGGTCGCCGACGACGCGATCGAGGCGATCAGGAACGTCACGCCCGCTTCAGCGCCGTCGCGGTCCGACTGCTTCGCCTTAACGTCGCCGAGGTCCGCCTCTGCGCCGGTTCGGCCCGGCCCCTTCGGCCCCGGCCAGGCGACGAGCGCGTACAGCGGCACCGTCAGCGTCTCGAGCGCCACGATCAACGTGATGAGGTCCCGCGAACCCGCGAGCGTGATGCCGCCCGCCGTCGAGACCGCCAGCAGGAACCAGTACTCGCCCGACTGCCGCCCGCTCACCGCCGCCACCAGGACGCTCAACCCGGCGAACAGGGCCGCCGCGCCCATGGCCGCGTCATCGGCCACATAGGAGTGCCATGTTTCGACCGCGAACGTCGACCGGTCCGCCCCGGCCCCTACCCAGACCGCCGCGATCGCGGCCGCGCTGAGCCCGGTCATCATGCAGGCCTTGGCGAACCGTCCCGCGAACAGTGCGAGCACTGCCGCGCCCGCCGCGAGGTACAGCGGCAGCAGCGCCACGTGGTCGATCGCCTGCACCCGCATCTACAGCAGCCCCTCACCGAACAGGTCCAGCAGCGGGCCCGGGATCAGGCCGAGCAGCAGCGTCCCGGCCACCAGTGGCGACCAGACCACGAGCTCCGCAGTGGTTGTGTCGCCGATGCCCGAGGTCGCGGACACCATGGGGCCGTGGCTCACTCGCCGCAGCAGCCGCAGCAGGTACGCCGCCGCCAGGAACGCCCCGAACGCCGCCGCGACGGCCAGCGCGAGCCATACGCCGCCGCGTTCGGCGGCCGCGTAGACCGTGAACGCCTCGCCCCAGAACCCCGCGAGGCCCGGGAGCCCGAGTGACGCGAACGCCGCGAAGCCGAACAGGCCCGCGAGGGCGGGCGCGGCGAGCCGGAGTCCGCCGAGCGAGCCGAGGAGGCCGGTGTGCGTGCGGGATTTGAGCGCCCCGGCGAGGAAGAACAGGAGCGGCGTGATCAGGCCGTGCGCGAGGTTCCCGAAGAGCGCGGCGTTGATGCCCGCTTCAGTGCCCGTGGCGAAGGCGAGGACGACGAAGCCCATGTGCCCCACGGAGGAGTACGCGATGAGGCGTTTGAGTTCGGGGAGGCTCAGGCACACCAGGCCCGCGATGAGGATGCCGAGCGCGGCGAGTACTGCGAGGACCGGCGCGGCGTCGGCCGCGCCTTGCGGGGCGATGCCGCCCGCGACGCGGATGAGGCCGTAGGTGCCGAGTTTGAGGAGCACGCCTGCGAGGAGGACCGAGCCGACCGTGGGCGCGGCGGTGTGCGCGTCGGGGAGCCAGGAGTGCAGCGGCCAGAGCGGGGCTTTGACCGCGAACCCGATGGCCAGCAAGGCGAATACGAGGAGCGATATGTCGCGGCTGACACCTCCGAGGACGATGATCGCCCCGAGGTCGGCGGTCCCGGTGTCGGCGACGGCGATGAAGAGCCCGGTCGCCATGAGCAGTGACCCGGCGACGGTGAAGAGGGCGAACTTCGCGGCGGCATGGCGGCGGGCGGCCGGGTCGCCGTAGCGGTGGATGATCGCCCACATCGGCACCAGGACCGCTTCGAACGCGACGAAGAACAGGATCAGGTTGTCCGCGAAGAACACGAGCGTTGAGGCGAACTGCACCAGAAGCAACAACGCGGTCAGCGAAGGCGCCGGTCTGCCGGGCACCCCCAGCGCCGTTTCGCCGGGCATGCCGATCGCCGTTTCGTCGGGCACCACGGAAGCATCGCCCGCGGCCAGGGAAGGGCCCCCGGTTTCAACCCTACGAGCCGCAACCTGAAGCGGAGCTGAAGTGTGCCGTTCGGCACCGAGCGCATTGTGGAGGCAGCACAGCAGGCCAAGCAGCGCCGTGAGCAGCGCCAGCGGCCACGAGACGCCGTCGACCGCGATGGAGAAGTCCAGGTGGATCGAAGGCGCCCACGCGAACTCGACCTCGTGCCACCAGCCGCCGTTCAAGCTCGAACCGAACGTCGACCAGTTCCCGTTGCCGCGCCCGGCCGGCAGCACCGCGACCGCCACCAGCGCCAGCGCCGCAGCGCCCACCCCGAGCCAGTGCGCGGAAGCGCGGCTCCGCCGCGCCCACACCAGCACCGCCCCGAAGAGCGGCACCGCGACCGCCGCCGCCAGCATCAGTTCCACAGGCTCACCCCGATCGCCACCACCGCGACCAGCAGCGTCCCCGCCGCGCTCAACCGCAGATACCGCACGAGCCCGCCCCGGTGCCCGGCCGCCGTGTCCTCGGCCGCCGCGAGCGTCGCCCGCGCCGTGCCCTCCACTGCCGTCCGGTCCACCAGGCGCTCGTCGAGAACGCGGGCCGCCGCACTAGCGGACCGTGCGAGTGCCCGAGTCGCCTTGCCCGCCAGTGCCTCCGTGTAGAAGCCGTTCGCCATTGCCGTCCTGGCCCGCCCGAGGACGCCCGCAGGGTCGCGCTCGGCGTCCATCGCGGGGACCGCTCGCCGGTGCCCGCGCCACCAGGCGTCGGCGATCACGGCGAACCCGCCCGCGGTCGCGAGCAGCAGCAGCGCCATCAAGTCCAAGTGCAGGCCCGGCACCAGGAAGTACCCGGTGTAGAAGACGGCGCCGACCCCGACCGTCGCGACCATCAACGCCCACAAGCTGAACGCCTCTGCACCCGGCACCGCCGCCCGTGCCGCGCCCGCCGCCTCGCGCTCCGGCGCGCCGCGCCAGAACAGCAGCAGCCACAGCCGCGCCGAGTACGCGGCCGTCAGGATGCTCGCCCCGACCCCGGCCCAGAACACGACCACCCCGGCCGGAGTCCCGGCCTCGTAGGCCGCACCGAGGACCGCCTCTTTGCTGTAGAAACCGCTGAGCGGCGGCAAGCCGGCCATCGCGGCGAGCCCGATCGTCATGGCCCAGAACGCCAGCCACGCGTCGCGGGGCCGCAGCCTCGTCGTCCGCAGCGACCCGTTCGTGCCCGCGAGCGCGATCACGACGCCGGCGGTGAGAAACAGGAGCCCCTTGAACGCGGCGTGCGAGACGAGGTGGAACAGCGCCGCGTCCCCAGCCGCCACCGCCACGGCCGCGAACATGAACCCGACTTGGCTCACGGTGGACCACGCGAGCACGCCCTTGAGATCCGTTGCCGCGAGCGCGCACAGGCCCGCCCCGATCATCGTCACGGCCGCGACCACCGCCACCACGACGAGCAGGTCCACCGGCCAGGCCGGGAGCAGGCGCGTCTGGACGTACGCTCCGGCTGCGACCATCGTCGCCGCGTGGATGAGCGCGCTCACCGGCGTCGGACCGGCCATCGCGGGCGGCAGCCAGATCTGGAGCGGGAACTGCGCCGACTTCCCGATGCAGCCGAACAGGATCAGCAGCATCCCCGCCGCCGCGGGTCCGCCCGACACGTCCGCAACGGCGTCGATCCGGAAACTCCCGGCTGCCGCGCCGAGGACCATCACGCCGAGCACGAACGCCACATCGCCGAACCGCGTCATCAGGAACGCCTTCGCCGCCGCGCCGGGTGCCTCCGGGAGTTTCGCGTAGTGGGCGATGAGCAGGTACGAGCACGCGCCCATGACCTCCCACCCGATGAGCATGAACACCAGGTCGTCCGCCGCGACGACCAGCAGCATCGCGGCGCAGAACAGGTTGACCTGCGCCGCGAACGGCGCATAGCGCGGGTCGTCGCGCAGGTACGCGGCCGAGTAGACCTGTACCAGGAACGTCACGAACGCAGTCGCGATCGCGACCGCACCGGCCTTCAACGACAGGTCAAGCGCGAGTTCGACCTCCACCGGCCCGAAATCGGCAAGCCCCAGAGCGAACCGGGGCTGCACGACAGCACAAACGACCGCCAGGCCCAACGCGATCGCGGGCGCGGCGAACGCCCAGAACCTCGCCAGGCCCCGGTCCCAGACGAGCAGCCCGGCCAGGCCCGCCGCAGCGGGGACGCCGATGAGGAGCAGCCCGAACATCATCGGCCGCTCCGGGCGTCATCGTCGTCAGTCTCGGCAGGCAGGTCGTCAGTATCGATAGTGGCGCGCAGCCGCCAAAGGTGAAGAATGAGTGCGAGCCCGACGCCGACCTCGGCGGCCGCGATGACCACGATGAACAGCGCGAAGCTCTGCCCTGTGTAGGCATTGTGAACCAGATCCGCGCTTACGAGCATCAGATGGACCCCGCCGAGCATGAGTTCGGCGGCGGCGAGCTGCAGGACCGCGTTGCGGCGCGTCAGGACCCCGTAGAGGCCGATAGCGAACAGCCCCACGGCGATCAGAAACCCGATCAGCGGGTGCACGGCACCCTCCCCGGAAGGGCGTGTCGGGTCGATGGGGGCCACATGGCCTCATCTTGGACTACCGGACACCCTGAAGTCCAGCGTCAGGAGCGTGTTGATGCGGGTCGATCGCTATGTGGCAGAAGTGCCGTTCACCTCCGCCCGGCAATCGCACGGGCCCGCCCCTCGACATGAGCCCGCATCGGATCGCGTTCCCAAGCCGCATGCCAGTTCTCGGTGTCGGACTCCGGTCCGGTGAGCACCGCGATGAGACGCGGGCCCGCGCTGGTCATCTCGTCGGAGACGAGCCGGTGGAGGGCGTGGTCGGCGGTGGAGCGGAAGACGGTGAGGCGAACGCGGTCGCCGCCGCCTATGCCGATGTAGAACTCGTCGAGCCGGAGCCAGTCGGGGGAGTTCGCGCTGTCGTCGCGACGCTCGACCGGAACGACCGCGCGGCGGGGGAGTGGTGTCATCGCGTTGCCGGTCATCGGGTCGCCTCCCGGAGTTCGAGGGCCTGGAGTTTGAGCGCCCGGAGTTCGAGGGCAAGGGCGGCAGGCGGATTCGGCGCGGCCGAGCGGGTGCGACGGGCCGCCCGGCGGTGACTTGCCGGGGTGCGAGGACGCGCCGGGACGCCTCGCCGGAGCCGCAGGTCTGCGGGGGACAGGTCGCCGGAGGCCAGCGCGGCATCGCGCTGGGCCTTGGTGGCGGTGTAGACGAGGAGTCGGGCGGCCGACTCGCGGGAAGGGCACCCGTGTGCGCCCCAACGATCACCGCACCAGAAGCAGCGCAGGCGACCGAGACCCAGCCAGGTCCGGTAGGGCTGGTGGAGATGCAGGTCGATCTTGGTCCAAGCGGGGACGGCGTCAAGAGTTAGGCTCAGCAATGCCATGAGATTTCCGCCGCTCATTCCGAGACGCGCCACTGGGTATGTCCGCAGCTTCGAGCGGATCGTCCGCTCCTTCCCGAACCGGCTCACCGTGTGGCGCGAAGGCGAGTCGATCCAGGATGCCGACACCGGCAAGCGGGCCCGAATGGTCGAAGTGACCGTCGGTGAGGTGCCAGCGAGCCCATCGGTCTCGTCAGCGCTCGGCCTCGCGTCCGGTAATTCGGTACTGCGCCGTTCCCGGCGCTTCGCGGTCGAGCAGCGGCCGATCCAGCTCGCCGACTCCTTCTATCTGGTCGACATGGTCCGCGCTACCCCGATCGTCTACACCGACACCGGTCCCGGAGGCGTCTATGCTCGGCTCGCGGAGATCGGCCATGAGCCGATCCGGTTCACTGAGCGACTGACTGCCCGCATGCCGCTTCCGTCCGAGCGGACCGCTCTCGAACTTCCCGGCGGTACACCCGTCATCGCAATCGTCCGAACCGCCTTCGACTCCGAAGACCACTGCGTCGAGGTCACCGAGATGATCATCGACGCGAGCGCCTACGAACTCGATTACCACGCCACCGTCTGACCGGCTCAGCTCCACGAGTCCCGTTGCAGTTCAAGGCCGTCGAGGATGAGGTTGAGGCCGATTTCGAACTCGTCGGCGTAGGTGTAGCCGGGCTTCATGGCGTGTTCGACGGCCATCTCGACCAGGTGCGGGTACTCGTCGACCGGGGCCTGTTCCAGGACTGAACTGGCGGCCTCTTGTACGTGCTCCGGCGAGTCGAGCGGGAGCGCGAGCTCTTGGATCGTGAAGCCGTAGACGTAGCTGTCCAGCAGTGAGAACGCGTGGGCCGCACCGGCAACCGTGAAGCCCTGGGCGCGGAGGCAGCCGATCACGGCGTTGTGGTGCCGCAGGGTCGCCGGGCCCGGGTTCGCGCGGGAGTCCATCAGGGCGATCGCCCAGGGGTGGCGGATGAGGGCCTCCCGCATCGAGGCGGCGCGGCGGTGCATCGCGGACTTCCAGTCGTCGACCTCGGCGGGGAGCTCGACCTCGGCGAAGACGAGGTCGACCATGCCGTCGAGCAGCGCGTCCTTGTTGCGGAAGTGGTGGTAGAGCGCCATGGCCTGCACGCCAAGGCTTTCGGCGAGCTTGCGGGTGCTCGGGACCTTGCCGTCGGAGGCGTCGGCCATCGCCACGGCGGCGCGCGCGACTTTCTCCCTGGTGAGCGTGTCGCGCCGCGTCGGCTGCGGCCAGCTCGCGTCGATGCCCACCTGATACTCCCCGTTCATCGGCTGCTTCCCGCAGGGACTGTACACCGTACAGTTTTACTGTACACTGTAAAGGTGCGGTTGGAAACGAACCGCCATCCCTCAAGTCAGGAGCAGGTCATGGAACCTTCGAACCCGATAATCCCGCAGGTCGGCGTCGGTAAGCGGATGTGCATCGTCGGCGCCTCCGGCAGGCTCGGCCACTACATGGTCAAGCACGCCCTCGACCGCGGCTACGAGGTCGTCGGCGTCTGCCGCGAGAAGAGCGTGCCGAAACTCGCCGAGTACGCCGACCGGATCACGATCCACGGCGGCCAGACCAACGACCGGGACGTCATCGCCCGCGCCGTCGAAGGCTGCGACGCCGTCCTCACCGTGCTCGTGCCCTGGGGCGTGGACGACTACGCCTCAGGCACCGCCCGCGCGGTCATGGACTTCGCGAAACCCGGTGCGCGCCTGGTCTACTCGTGCGGCTGGCACATCACCCGCGACGGCAAGGACACCTACTCCTGGAAGATCAAGGCCGCCGTCGCCTTCGCCAGGTTCCTGCGGTTCACCCGGCTCCTCGACATGGACGACCAGTACCGCGCCACCGACGCGATCTTCAAGAGCGACACCCGCTGGACCGTCGTGCGCGGCAGCGACCTCGAAGAGGGCCCCAGCGAAGGCCTGCCCGTCTGGACTCGCCACGTCGGCGACCCGGTCCTGGAGAGCAACATGACCCGCCGGATCGACTACGCGCTCTTCATGGTCGAGGCCGCCACTGACGACACGCTCGTGGGGGAGGCGCCAGCGATCGTCGGCTGCAAGACGCCCTCGGCGATGGCCCACGCCGCCGAAACCGCCTGAGCGACTAGGGGACCCTCCGCGGGCGAGCGCCACGATCGCGGGGCGCCCGCGGCCGCTGGGTTCTCGGTAGCGTTGACCCAGGAGGTGATCCCATGGGCCCCTTGATCCGCGCCGTGGGCGGCGCGCTGCGAGACCTCGTCCGCGAGGTCGGCCGCGCCTTGGAGAACGACCGCCCGATCGAAGCGGCCTTCGAGGAGGACCGGCCCCACCGCGCCGACCTCGGCGGGGCCGCCCCGTCCAGGGAAGGGTGGGAGGAGGAAGCGCCCTACTCGTTCACGGAGGTGTGGAAGGAGCAGCTCGTCTATACCGAGCCGCGCGGCACCTACAGCTTCCTGTGCGGTTGGGGCAATTTCAAGCGGCCCTTCAGCGTCGGCGTGCCCACAGCCGAGCATTGGGATCACGCGACACCGGCGTGGATGCACGGCAGGCGGGACGAGATCCTCGCGCGGCTCCGCCACTGGGCGGGGGTGAACTACACGATCGACGAGTACGGGCCGACGCCCGAGGGCCCCGGGCAACCGGAAGAGTCCTGAACCGGGCCCGGCATACGCGGTTCTATCAAGGAGCGGGGCGAAGCGGCCTCGCGCCGGGAGGAGGTGGGTAAACGAGCTAACGCAGGAGGAGATCCACCAGTGCGAAGGCGAAGAGTGCGACCGCGACGAAGCCGTTGGCGGTGAAGAACGCCCGGTTGACCTTGGAGAGGTCGTTCGGCTTCACCACGGTGTGCTCGTAGGCGAGGGCGATCGCGACGACGGCGAGGCCGATCCAGTAGATCCAGCCGAAGCCGGTCAGCGCGCCGAACCAGGCGAACGCCGCCCAGGCGATCACGTGGGTGATCGTGGAGGCGTGGAGCGAGGCCTTGACGCCCCAGCGGGCCGGGGTCGAGTGGACGCCGATCTCGCGGTCGACCTCGACGTCCTGGCAGGCGTAGATCAGGTCGAAGCCGCCGATCCAGAGGCCCACGGCCGCACCGAGGACGATGCTCGGTCCGGAGCCCGCGAAGTCGCCGGTCACGGCGAGCCAGGCGCCGACGGGGGCGACCATCTGGGCGAGGCCGAGGATCGCGTGCGGGTAGTTCGTGAAGCGCTTCGCGTACGGGTAGACGATGAGCGGCGCGACCGCGAGCGGGCTCAGCATGAGGCACAGCGGGTTGAGCAGCGCGGCCGAGGCGAGGAGCGCCACGAGGCTCACCGCGCAGCCGATGTACGCGGTCTTCAGGGAGACCTTGCCGGTCACGAGCTCGCGCTTGGCGGTGCGCGGGTTCTGCGCGTCGATCTTGCGGTCGATGATCCGGTTCGCGGCCATCGCGAGGGTCCGCGCGCTGACCATCGCGATGGTGACGAGGACCAGGACCCACCACGAGAACGCGTCTTCGAGGTGCATCACGGTGAGCGTCGACAGGTACGCGAAGGGCAGCGCGAACACCGAGTGCTCGAACGCGACGAGCTTCAGGAAGTCCTTGACGTGGTTGGGCTTGGGGGCAAGGGTCTCAGTCAAGTCCGTACTCTTTCCAGCGCTTGTCGACCATCGCCTTCACGGCCGAACTCATGGTCATCGCCTCGGGCCAGCCGCGCGTGTACCCCTCCTCGGGCCACTTCGCGGTCGCGTCGATCCCGGCCTTGCCGCCCCAGAACTGGTGGTAGGAGGCGTGGTCGAGGTGGTCGACCGGGCCCTCGGTGAGGAGCAGGTCCCGCGAGTAGTCCACGTTCCCCAGTGCGCGCCAAGCGACCTCGCGGTAGTCGTGCACGTCGCAGTCGGCGTCGACCACGACGATGAGCTTGGTCAGGCTCATCATCTGCAGGCCCCAGATCGCGCTCATGACCTTCTGCGCCTGCTTCGGGAACTTCTTGTCGATCGAGACGATCACGCAGTTGTGGAAGACCCCGGCCGCCGGCATGTCGTAGTCGACGATCTCGGGGATCATGATCTTCACCAGCGGCAGGAACGTCCGCTCGGTCGCCTTCCCGAGCCCGTGGTCCTCCTGGGGCGGGGCCGAGGTGATGATGGTGTGGTAGATCGGGTGCTGCCGCATGGTCATCGCCTCGATGTGCATGACCGGGAACGGCTCCACAGGCGTGTAGAACCCCGTGTGGTCGCCGAACGGCCCCTCGTCCACGCGCTCGCCGGGCTCGGCCCAGCCTTCGAGGACGATCTGCGAGTTCGCCGGGACCTGGAGCGGCACGGTCAGGCAGTCGACCATCTCGACGCGCTCGCCGCGCAGGAACCCCGCGAACAGGTATTCGTCGATGTCCGGCGGGAGCGGGGCGGTCGCGGCGTAGGCCATGACCGGGTCGGGGCCGATCGCGATGGCCACGGGCAGGCGCTCGCCGCGCTTCTCGGCCTCGGCGTAGTGCGAGGTCGAGTTCTTGTGGATCTGCCAGTGCAGGCCGATCGAGCGCTCGGTGTGCTGCTGGAGCCGGTAGAGGCCCACGTTGCGCTTGCCGGTCTCGGGGTGCTTGGTGTGGGTGAGCCCGAAGTTGTGGAAGACCCCGCCGTCACCGGGCCAGACCTGGAGCCCCGGGAGCATGTTCAGGTCGACGTCGTCGCCGGTGAAGACCACTTCCTGGCACGGGGCCTTGCGGATCTTCTTGGGCGGCACGGACTTGAGCTGCATGAGCTTGCCGAGGCCGTCGCGGATGCCCGCCCAGCCGACGGGCAGCTCGGGCTTGGCGAGCTCGCCGATGCGGTCGCCGATCTCGTTCAGCGACTTGACGCCGAGGGCCTTGGCCATGCGCGCCTCGGTGCCGAAGACGTTGATCGCGACGGGGATGGTGCTCCCGGACGGGTTCTCGAAGAGCAGCGCGGGGCCGTCTTCGCGGATCACCCGCTGGGTGACCTCGGAGATCTCCAGGTGCGGGTCGACCTCGGCCCTGATGCGCTTGAGGTCGCCGTCCGCCTCGAGGGCGGCGAGGAACGCCTGCAGGTCTTCGTACGGGAACTTGGGTGCCACGGAGTTCATTCAACCACCCGCCCGCGGTCACATTTCCGGGCTCTACTTCGTCCTGGTGTTGCGAGCACCTTCCCTTGTGAGCTACATTACGATACGGTACCGTATCGTTTCGTATAGGCGTAGGCTCAAGCCAACACCACGATAGGCCCGGGGTACGACATCCCCGGCGATCGAACACCTAGCGCCCCGGGCCGCAACCCCGCCCGCCGCGCTCCCGAGCCGCGGTCGGCGCCGCGGCCCGCATCAAATGGATCAACGTCTTTCCTTGCACTGCACAGAAACGGAAACCCTGTGAGCGACACCCGTTCCGAACCGACCACCACGGCGGAGGACCAAGGCCACCCGCGCCGTTGGGCCATCCTGGCCGTCCTGGTCGTCAGCCTCATCGTCGTCGTCCTCGACAACACCGTCCTCAACGTCGCCATGAAGACCCTGGCCGAGCCCGCCCCTGAAGGCGTCGGTGCGACCCAGAGCGACCTGGCCTGGATGATCAACTCCTACACGCTGGTCTTCGCGGGCCTGCTGTTCGCCTTCGGCATCTTCGGCGACCGCATCGGCCGCAAGAAGATGCTCATCGGCGGCCTCGTCGTCTTCGGCGCCGCCTCCCTGCTCTCGGCCTACGCCGAGACGCCCGACCAGCTCATCTGGTACCGCGCCCTCATGGGCTTCGGTGCCGCCATGATGATGCCCTCCACCCTCTCCATGCTCCGGAACCTGTTCCCGGCCAAGGAGTTCCCGAAGGCCCTCGGCATCTGGACCGGCGCGGTCGGCATCGGCGGCGCCATCGGCCCGATCGTCGGCGGCGCGCTCCTCGAGCGCTTCTGGTGGGGCTCGGTCTTCCTCATCAACGTGCCGATCGTCATCTTCGGCATCATCGCGCTGCTGATCATGGCCCCCGAATCCAAGGGCTTCCAGGCCAAGCCCGACCTCGTCGGCATGGCCCTGTCCATCATCGGCCTCGTCAGCCTCACCTACGGCATCATCGAGGCGGGTGACTCCGGTTCGTGGAGCGGCGTCGAAGTCTGGGGCACCGCCGGATTCGGCCTGCTCGTGCTCGTCGGGTTCGTCCTGTGGGAGCGGAGCATTCCGCACGCCTCGCTGGACATGAAGCTGTTCAAGAACTCCCGCTTCTCGGCCTCCTCGGCCATCATCGTGCTCACGTTCTTCGGCATGATGGGCCTGTTCTTCTTCATGACCTTCTACATCCAGATCGTCCAGGGCTACTCGCCGCTGAAGACCGGCCTGCTGTTCCTGCCCATGGGCGCGGCGATGCTCATCTTCGCCCCGCTCTCGAGCACCCTGGTCCAGCGCTTCGGCGCGAAGGCCGTCGGCGTCGGCGGGATGCTGCTGATCATCGCCAACTTCGCGATCTCGGCCACGCTCACCGTCGACACCCCGGTGTGGGTCCTCATCGTGCAGTTCGCCATCACCGGCATCGGCATGTCGAACCTCATGCCCCCGGCGATGAACACGCTCATGTCCTCCGTCCCGCGTGAGAAGGCGGGCGTCGGTTCGGCCCTGAGCAACACGCTGCGGCAGGTCGGCGGCGCCCTCGGCGTCGCGGTCCTCGGCACCGTCATGGCCCAGGCCTACCGGAACGAGATCACCGACGCGGCCCCGCAGCTGCCCGACCCGGCCCGCGAGTCCATCGCGACCACGTACGGCGCGATCGAATCCGGTGAACTTCCGGCCGAAGCGATCCCGGCGCTCCAGGACGCGGCCAACACCTCGTTCATCGACGCCCTGCACACCACCGCCTACGCCGCGATCGGCGTGGCCCTCGTCGGCCTCATCATCATCGCGGCGTTCTTCCCCGGCAAGCAGCGCGAGACCGGGGCCCCGGAGCAGGCTGCCGAGCCCGCCCTCGCCGAGGCCTAGGGGAGAATCAGGCCATGCCTCCCGAGCTCAGCGAGACACCGACCGTCCCGGACCATGCCGCCGAAGCCAGCGCCAGCGCTGACCGCAGCGGCCCCGACGACGGCGCTGCGGCGCCGGCCCCCGCCAAGGGCCGGCCCCGCAGCGAGGCGGTCAGCCAGGCCATCCTGGAAGCCGCCCTCGACCTCATCGCCGAGCACGAGAACACCACGGACGTCAGCGTGGAGGCCGTCGCGGAGCGCTCCGGCGTCTCCAAGGCCTCCATCTACCGGCGCTGGGCCTCCAAGGAGGAGCTCCTCGCCGCCGCGATGGAGAGCATCAAGGCCCCGCTCCCGGAGTCGATGCCGCGCACCTCGTTCCGCGACGACCTGATCCACTTGGGCCACAGCATGACCCGGACCTTCGGGCCGCGGGACATGAAGGTCGTCAAGTGCATGATGCTCGCCGTCAAGGACAACCCCGAGTACCAGCGCCACCACCAGCGCCTCGTCGAGTACCGCCGCAAGTTCGTGCGCGACACCTTCGCGTACTGGATCGAACGCGGCGAGGCCCGCCCGGACCTCGACCTGCACCTCGCCGTCGCCATGTTCATCAGCCCCCTGCTGACGATCTACGTCTACGGCCAGTACGCCGACGTCCAGCAGCCCGACACCGTCGAGCGCCTGGTCGACAACCTCCTGCAGGGGATCGGCACCGCGCTCGCCGAGTAGCACGGCAACGCCTCGCGGCCTTCACGATCCACTCGGATCGTGAAGGCCGCGTTCGCTTTCCCCGGATCGGATATGACCGGGCCCCGCCGTCCCGCGGGGCCCGGTCACCGGAAGGAACCGAGGATCTGGTCGAGGGGGCCCGGCTCACCGCCTCCCGGTGGGCCGGGCCCGAACCGTGCCGCCTAGTTGACCGGCGGGTAGGCGTTCTCGAGGAGCTCCGCGAACTGCTCGGAGGACCAGTGGCCCGAGAGCGGCATGTTGTCGCGGGCACCCGAGGGGTTGTTGCCGTTGCGGATGTTGCCCTGGTAGTCGGGGTCGCACATCTCGTCGAAGCCCTTGCCCTCGTCGTTGGGGATCAGCGAGGAGGAGCCGTCGGACTCGCCCGGGGGCTTGATCCAGACGTAGGCGTCGATCCAGGACTCGGGGTCGGCCTGCGGCCGCTCACCGAGGCCGGCACCGGCCTGGTTGCACCAGTTGCCCTTCTGGAAGCGCTGGTCGATGCGGGACTCGTCGACGAAGGTCACCGGGTCCGTGGAGGTCGACGGGCCGGTGGGCCGGTAGTCGCCGCCCCAGCCGTTGCGGCTGGTATCGATCAGCATGCCGATGTCGGAGTTGAAGCCGTTGGCGATGAGTTCAGTACGGAAGGCCTCGGTGAAGTCCTTCTCGTTGTTGAAGTCGTTCCAGTCGACCCACTTGACATTCGGGTTCTGGTTGATGGCCTGGCCGCCGACGTTCTGGTTGACCGCCCAGTAGGGCTCTTCCAGCACCGAGTAGTTCGCGGTGTTGGAGATGAAGCCGTGCACGTCGTCGGCGGTCATCCCGTTCTCGCCGATGAGCGAGCCGAACAGCTCGGCCGCGGCGAAGAAGTTGTCGTACTGCGGGTTGGTGTCGCCCCAGCCGATCCAGCCGTGGTGGCCGGCGTCGATGTAGTTGTAGGTGTTGCCGAGGGCGCCGAGCTCGGAGACCGCGTACGAGACGCCGTCCACGTAGTTCCCGTTGTTCTTCATCGTGTCGCAGTTGGCGGTCGCAGTCGCCCGCGGCGTCACGTTGGTGACCAGGTTCGGGAGGGAGTCGATCTCGATGACGTTGACGATCTTGAGGTCGGCGTACTTGGCCATCCCCTGGATGTCGACGATCGGGTCGATGTAGTCCTCTTTGTACTCCGTGATCTGGGTCGCCGAGAGCTCGCCATTGGAGGCGAGGGCGGCGCAGTCGCGGCCGGGGAGGTTGTAGATGACGATCTGGATGGTGTCCGCGCCCTGCGCGAGGGCCTCGTCGAGGTGGTCCTCCAGGCCCATCGTGCCCGTGGTGGGGGAGTCGTTGCCGTAGATCGCGGAGGTGCGGTCGAGCCACACGCCCGTGGGCTGGTCGGCGATCGCGTCGCCGCCCGGCTCGGCCGCGGCGCGGTCGGACCACTGCGGGTTGACGTAGACCTGCGAGCCGCGGTAGGGGTTGTCGACCTTGTCGCCGCCGCCCGGGGGGTTCCCGGTGGTGGGGCCGTCGGTCGGGGTCGTGGAGGTGGGCGGCGTCGTGGGGTTGGAGGGCCCGTTGCAGACGTCGCCGTTGATCGTGAACGTGCCCGGAGCGGTGGAGGAGCCGCTGCCGATGAACCCGAACACCTCACGGCTCTGACCGGAGGCGATGCTGGCGTTCCAGCCGACGTCCTTGCCGGTGAAGGCGGTGCCGGACTGGGTCCAGCCGACGTTCCACGCGCTGGAGACGGTGGTCCCGGCCGGGAAGTTCCACTTGATCTCCCAGCCGTTGATCGGCTCGTCGGCGGTGATGACGACGTTGGCCTGGAAGCCGCCGCCCCACGAGCTGACGATGTTGTAGTCGACTTCGCAGCCTTCTTCGGCGAGTGCCTGGTTCGCCGAAGCGAAGGTCAGACCGGTCGCAGCGAGCGCGCCCACGGCGACGCTCGTGAGCGCGAGTCTCCTTCTCCTTCGAGAGAGTTGCATGTTTCGATGTCCTTCGGGGTTGATTGGCCACGTCACGCGGCCCGGAACGGGTGTCCATCGAGGGAAGCGCTCCCAAGATGTGCATTGATAATCTCCGATATATTGATGGACTGTCAAGAGGTCCACCAGGAAAATTCGCTCCTGCGCCCGTTTTGGCCAACGCTTTCGAAGGTGCTCCCACGATCGGCAAGCGCTTGAATCAGTGAAAACGCTCCCGCGCCAACCGAACAGTTCCCTTAGAAAAACTCCGGCGCGCAACGACGGCGGGGGGGGGGGGGGGGGGGGGGGGGGGGGGGGGGAGGGGGGGGCGGGGGGGGGGGGGGGGGGGGGGGGGGGGGGGGGGGGGGGGGGGGGG
>NZ_JBVJHZ010000070.1:0-14946 GCF_055586545.1 Glycomyces sp. NPDC050141
AAGGGGGGGCAGAAGCAGCAGACGTGTTCCTGTAGGAGGCACGGAAAAGGGGCCGCCCCCCCCCCCCCCCCCCCCCCCCCGCCCCCCTCCGACTGCTGGCGTCCGGTTACGAGATGGGCTTCTCGTCGGTGGTCGCGTTGAGCGTGCCGGCCTTGGTGGACTCCTTGTCGATGCCCTCCTTGGCCTTCGCGCCGCCGGAACCACCGGGGGTGGTGCCGACGATCGGCGGCATGAGGCCGCCGCCGGTGGCGCGCTTCTTGTTCCACACGTCGAACAGGACCGCGGCGAGCACGACCAGGCCCAGGATGATCTGGACCGTGTCGGTCGCGATACCGAGGACCTGCATGCCCTGGCGCAGGACGCCCATCACGAGACCGCCGATGACGGCGCCGATGATGGTGCCCACGCCGCCGGTGACCGAGGCGCCGCCGATGAACGAGGCGGCGATGGCGTCGAGCTCGAACGCGTTGCCCGCGCCCGGGGTCGCCGCGTGCAGGCGGGCGGTCACGATGACGCCCGCGAGGCCCGCGAGGGCGCCCATGATCACGAAGACGAAGAACGTGGTCTGCTTGGTCTTGACGCCCGAGAGCATCGCGGCCTTCTCGTTCCCGCCGCCCGCGTAGACGTGGCGGCCGAACACGGTGCGGTTCGCGATGAACGTGAACAGCAGGACCAGGCCCAGCAGGATCCAGCCGATGATCGGCAGGCCCTTGTAGGAGTAGAACGTGTACGCGGCGGCGAGCATGACCGCGGCGATCGCCACGGTCTTGACCAGCCACGCGGTCTGGGAGGAGGCGGCGATGCCGGCCTTCACCTGGCGGCTGCGGCTGCGCACCGTGAAGAACACGAACAGGGCCGCGCCCAGGATGCCCACCGCGAGGGTCGGAATCCGCAGGTCGACGCCCATGAACGCGTAACCGGAGGCGAGCTCGTTGAAGGTGCCGGTGGTGCCCTTGGTCTCCGCGTCCAGGACCTTGAGGGTCAGGCCGCGGAAGATGAGCATGCCCGCGAGGGTCACGATGAACGCCGGGATGCGCACGTAGGCGATCCAGAAGGCCTGCCAGACGCCGATCGCGGCGCCCAGGGCCACGGCGAAGAACACCGCGAGGTACCAGGGCCAGCCCCAGTCCGAGAGCGCGATCGCCGACATGGCGCCGCAGAACGCGAGGACCGAGCCGACCGACAGGTCGATGTGGCCGTTGACGATGACCAGCATCATCCCGATCGCGAGGATCAGGATGTACGAGTTCTGCAGGATCACGTTCGTGATGTTCAGCGGCGTGATGAAGTTTTCGTTCTGCAGGGTCACGTTGAGGACCTGGAACAGGATCATGATCAGCACCAGGGCGATGATCATGCCGTAGGCGCGCAGGTTGATATTGCGCAATGCCGAGATCAGGTTCGGCCGGGTCTTGGTCGGGACGGTGGTCATTGGCGTTGCTCTTCTCCCCCGCTGGCCGTCTCAAGGGTCATGAGACGCATCAGCTCTTCCTGTGTCGCGTTGGCCCGGTCGACCTGACCGGTGATGTGTCCGGCGCTCATCGCGTAGATGCGGTCGCACATGCCGAGCAGCTCGGGCAGTTCGGAGGAGATCATGAGAACTCCCTTGCCCTGGTCGACCAGCTTGTGGATCAGCTCGTAGATCTCGTACTTGGCGCCGACGTCGATGCCTCGCGTCGGCTCGTCGAGGATGAGCAGCTCGGGTTCGGTGAAGACCCACTTCCCGAGCACGACCTTCTGCTGGTTGCCGCCGGAGAGGTTCCCGGCGAGCGAGTAGACCGACGGCGCCTTGACGCCGAACTCGGTGCGCAGTCGCTCCGAGACCGCGTTGACCTTGTCCTGGTCGACGACGCCGCGCTTGGAGAGCCGGTCGAGCCCGGGGAGGGTGAAGTTCTCCCGCAGGTCGTAGTCGAGGTGCAGGCCGTAGTGCTTGCGGTCCTCGGTGGCGTACGCCAGGCCGGACTCGATGGCCTCGGGGACGTTGCGCAGGTTGAGGCGCTTGCCGTCCATCACGGCCTCGCCGGTGATGTTCGAGCCCCAGCTGCGGCCGAAGACGCTCATCGCGAACTCGGTGCGCCCGGCCCCCATGAGGCCGGCCAGGCCGACGATCTCGCCGCGGGCGACGTTGATGCTCGCGTTGTTGACGATGACCCGGTCGCGCTGCTCCGGGTGGTACACGGTCCAGTCGTTGACCTCGAAGAACACCTTGCCGATCACCGGTTCGTGCGGCGGGTACAGGTGCTCGAGGTCGCGGCCGACCATGGACTTGATGAGCCGGTCCTCGGTGACGGCGCCGGCCTCGGTCTCCATGGTCTCGATGGACTTGCCGTCGCGCAGCACGGTGATGCGGTCGGAGACCGACAGCACCTCGCCCAGCTTGTGGGAGATGATGATGCTGGTGACGCCTTCCTCGCGGAGCTGGCGGAGCAGCTCCAGGAGGTTCTCGGAGTCGGAGTCGTTGAGCGCGGCGGTCGGCTCGTCCAGGATCAGGAGCTTGACGTCCTTGGACAGGGCCTTGGCGATCTCGACGAGCTGCTGCTTGCCGACGCCGATCTTCTCGACCAGCGTGGCCGGGTTGTCGTGGAGGCCGACCTTCTGCATGAGGCGGGCGGCCTCGGTGTTGGTGCGGTCCCACGAGATGACGCCGCCGGACTTGCGCTCGTTGCCGAGGAAGATGTTCTCGGCGATCGAGAGCTCCCCGACGAGGGCCAGCTCCTGGTGGATGATGACGACGCCGGCAGCCTCGGAGTCTCGGATGTTCTTGAACTGGGCGGGCGCGCCGTCGAACTCGATCTCGCCGTCGAAGTCGCCGTAGGCGTAGACGCCCGACAGGATCTTCATCAGCGTCGACTTGCCGGCGCCGTTCTCGCCGACGAGCGCGTGGATCGTGGCCCGCTTGACCCCCAACTCGACCCCGGACAGTGCGAGCACGCCCGGGAACCGCTTGGTGATCCCCCGCATTCGGAGGATGTCTTCAGACATTGCTTCGTCCTATATACACAGATTTGGACAGCTCTGGGGAGAGGTTCAGGGACGCCCATGGCGGGCAGGGCGTCCCTGAGAGAAGAGTCTTGTGAAGACCGGACTTAGGCGAGTTCGCCGGCGTCGATGTAGCCGGAGTCGACGACGATCTCCTGGTAGTTCGTCACGTCGACGCTGACCGGCTCGAGCAGGTAGGCCGGGACGACCTTGGTGCCGTTGTCGTAGGTCTCGGTGTCGTTGACCTCGGGCTCGTTGCCGTCGAGGACCGCGACGACCATGTCCACCGTGGTGGCGGCCAGCTCGCGGGTGTCCTTGTAGACGGTCATGGACTGGAGGCCCTCGATGATGTACTTGACCGACTCGACCTCGGCGTCCTGGCCGGTGATCACGGGCATCGTGGTGTAGCCGTTGCCCTGGAGCGAGGCGACGATGCCGCGGCTGATGCCGTCGTAGGGCGCCAGCACCGCGTCGACCTTGGAGCCGTCGTTGTAGAAGTTGGACAGGATGTTGTCCATGCGCTCCTGCGCGACGGCGCCGTCCCAGTTCTCGGTCGCGATCTGCTCGAGCGAGGTCTGGCCGGACTTCACGACGAGCTTGCCCTCGGTGACGTAGGGCTCTAGGACCGCCCAGGCGCCGTCGAAGAAGTACTTGGTGTTGTTATCGGTCAACGCGCCGGCGAAGAGCTCGATGTTGAACGGGCCGGCCGCGTTGGCGAGGTCGAGGGCCTCGACGATGTAGGTGCCCTGCAGGGTACCGACCTTGGTGTTGTCGAACGACGCGTAGTAGTCGACGTCCGGCGTGTCCAGGATGAGGCGGTCGTAGGCGATGACCGTGATGTCCTGGCCCTTGGCCTGGGCGAGGACGCCGCTGAGGGACTTGTTGTCGATCGCGGCGATGACCAGCACGTTCACGTTCTGGCCGACCATGGTCTCGATGGCGCTGACCTGGTCGGCAGCGACGTCGTTCGAGTACTGGAGGGTGACTTCGTAGCCCGCTTCCTCGAACGAGGTCTTCAGGTTGTCGCCGTCCAGGATCCAGCGCTCGGAGGTCTTGGTGGGCATCGCGATGCCGACCTTCTTGCCACCCGAGCCGTCACTGCCGCCGTCCTCAGAGGCGCAGGCGGAGGCGACCATGGCGACCGCAGCCGCGCCGATGGTTCCGGTCATCAGGTGTCGTCGATTGACGTTCATCTGCTTAGTACTCCTTCGTACCGGGCGATTCGGTGCACGACCGACTTCGCCCTGGGGTCAAGACGGATTCGATAGTTCAACGTTTTTCCACAACCGTCAACAGCGGATGCGTCTCGTGTCCGAATCGTTGCTTTCCAACCTCGACGAATTCCGACACTCGACTCCCTCGCGGCACATCGAACCCGCGCCGTCTCAACGAGATTAACTGTACGTATCTATCTCCTCACCCGATCGTCCCACATCCCTACGGCCGACTACCACTCGACCGATCGGATGGGATAGCCTCACATTTAGTGCCAAATCACGACACCGAACAGCTGACCCCCCGGAGGAGGTGAGGATGTCGACCACCCAGACCATCGGACCCGCCGCCGTGCACCGTTTACTGCACCGGGACGCGGTGTGCAGCGTCTTCAGCGGCACCGTCGCGACAGGCCCCACCGATCTGCTGTGCGTCACCGTCGCCCATGAGCGCGTCGACGGCTCCCGGCGCGAGGTGTTCCTCGAATGGGCCGCAAAACTCACCGGCCTCCCCGCCCACCCCCATCTGTCCCCCTGCACGGCCGTCGGCCTCACCGAGAACGGACGCCCCTACCTCGCCGTGGGCACCGCCCGCCGCAGCCTCGCCGACCTCCTCGCCGACCAGGAGCCCATGCCTCCCGGGCAGGTGCGCGCCCTCGGCGTGGCCCTGAGCGACGCCGTCGCCGTCTACCACCGCGCCGGGCTCATCCACGGCGCCATCCAGCCCTCCCACATCCTCGTCGGCTCCGGCCACCACCTCCAGCTCACCGCCTACGACGTCACCGCCCCCGTCCTGGCGGCCCCCCTCCCCCCCACCCCCTATACCGCCCCTGAGCACCTCGACGCCGCCGTCGCTGGCGAGGTGGCCGCGAGCCCCTCCGGCGACGTCTACGCCCTCGCCACGGCCCTCTACGCCGCCCTCGGCGGCCGGCTCCCCTGGGTGCGGCACGCCCGCGAGGACGCCGCTGACCCGCTGCTGCGCGCCGCCCCCGTGCCGCACATCCCGGGTGTGGACGCCGAGCTGACCGACACGATCGGCGCGGCCCTCAGCCCCGACCCGCGCCGCCGCCCCACGGCCGACGCCTTCCGCGAGCAGCTCGCCCGCCTCCAGCTCATCGGCCCGAAGGCCCAGGGCCCGCGGCCCGACTCGGTCGCCGCCGGGCTCCTCCCCCGCCGCGGCCTGCGGCCCGTCACCGTCGCGGTCTCGACCGAACTCGCGCCCTACCGGCCCGGCCGCGAACGGGTCGGCCTGCGCCCGAGGCTGCGGTCGATCGCCACCGCGACCGCCGGAGTGGCCCTCACGGGAGCGCTCCTGGGCGGCGCCGCGCTCGCGACCTACGCGGCCACCAACCCCGAGAGCTCAGGCACCGTCTGCTCCGACCCGGCCGTGCTCGGCGGGCGTATCGACGAACAGCTGGAAGACGGCCGGATCGTCGACAGCTGGTGCGCCGAGGAAGGCGACTACGTGGCCGCCACCGTCGACTACCCGGGAGGCTCCGGAGGGGACGGCGAAGGCGCGACCGAGCGCAAGGTCTGGCGCATCGAGGGCGAGAACCTCGTCGCCGTCACCGACTGCGCCGACACCGCCCTACCGGACGCCATCGCCGACTTCCTCGAGTGCGCCTGAACCCGGAACCCGCAGCGGCGGAGCCGGTGAGCGCCGAGCCTGCGAGGGAGGAGCGCGCCGGATCCAGGCGTGGTTGCCGTTGCGCGCCTTGCGATCGGACCGATCGCGATTCGTAGTGCCACCTGCTTCGATATCCGGTTCGACATCTGTTTCGCCTCCTGGTCTTCGCCGGTCCTTCCGGCGTGACTCCATGATGGGAGGCCGAACCTGAAGCCACGCTAAAGCCGCCTGAAGGCGGCTTCAGGGAAGCGGCTTCAGGCGGCTGCGGTTGCGGTGGAGGGTGGTTCAGTCGCGTTCGGGCTTCGGGAGGAATCCTCCGAAGGCGGCGACGGTCTTGTTGGCGTAGGCGGAGGTGTCGCCGCGCTCCATCGGACCGTCCCAAGTGGTCGGCAGCGGCGCGTGCGCGGGGAGGATGCGTTCTACGATGCGGTCCAGGGCCTCTTCGGCCTTGCCGACCCACAGGTGGCTGCCGTTGGCGATCTCCACGACCTCGGCCTGCGGCACGGCTGCGAAGCGCTGCTTCGCCTCCGGATACTGGAGGTAGTCGTCCTGCTCGGGGATGAGGGCCAGCAGCGGGCGGCCGTCCTCGGCCCAGCGCGCCAGATCGTCCTCTTTGGAGTACCGCAGGGGCGGCGAGAGCAGCACGGCCCCTTCGACTCCCGGCTCCAGGCCGTACTTGAGGGTGAGGTCGGTGCCGAAGGACCAGCCGACCAGCCACACGCGCGGCAGCTCCGCGAACTCCGCGTACTCGACGGCGGCAGCCACGTCGTAGCGCTCGCCCACGCCGTGGTCGAACGCGCCCTGGCTCGTACCCTGCTGGGACTCGGTGCCGCGGGTGTTGAACCGCAGCACCGCCATGTTCGCCAGCGCGGGGAGCCTCCAGGCGGCCTTGCGGAAGATGTGCGAGTCCATCATGCCGCCGTGGGTGGGCAGCGGGTGAACGCAGATGAGAGTCGCCTCGGGCGGGGTCAAGGGCAGGGCGAGTTCGCCGACGAGTTCGAGCCCGTCGGCGGTTTCGAGCGTGAGCGCCTCGCGTCTGGCGGGGAGCATGCTCGCGGATCTGATGACAGCCACGCCGGAATTATCCCCGCCGGAAGCGGTTCGGCACCACCGCGTGTGGCGCACCTGGCAGCTGCAGCGCCGATGGCGAACCGCGGTGCCGGGGCAGAAGGCAGCGGCGGGCGGCGGGCCAACGTGGCGGGGGGGGGGGGGGGGGGGGGGGGGGGGGCCCCCCCCCTCCCCCCCCCCCCCCCCCCGCGTTCGGTTGTCGTTCAGCGCCAGCGGCCCGGTTGGCGGCGGGTCCTGGCGTTCCAGCAGCCGGTGTGCCAGTGGCGGCGGTCGTCGCCGTCGCCGTCGTCGGCCCAGGCGACGACGTGCGGCGTGCCCGGTTGTATCTCCAGGTCGCAGCCGGGGCACCGGTAGACCTTCTCGGCGCTGGCGCCGGGGATGCGGCGGACGCGGACGGGCCCGTCCGGGCCGTCGATGAGGCTCGGGTCCTGGGCACCGGTCGTCGGCCGCCGGGATTCGCCCTGGCGGCGGTTCTTGCGCGGCATGGTCGGGCCTTAAGCGTGGGCGGGGTCGTCTCGCCCGGCGTCGCGCGCCGCGGCCTCGGCTTCGGCGGCTTCGCGCGCGACCCGCTCGTTCAGGCGCCGGACGTGCTTGTTCATCCCCCGGATGAGGAAGATCGTCACGACGACGAGGAACACGGTCACGAACAGCCCGAGCGGCCCGGCCATAGCCTGGTCGCGCTCCGGCCCGAACTCTTGCTGCGCCAGGATCTCGATCACGGTTCAACCGTATCCCGCGGGCTTTAGGACTCCTGCAGCGCCGGAAGCCGCCAGTCGACCGGCTCACCGCCCTGCTCGGTGAGGAGGGCGTTGGCGCGGCTGAACGGCTTGGAGCCGAAGAAGCCGCGGCGGGCGCTCAGGGGCGAGGGGTGGGGCGATTCGATCGCGGGGATCGGGCCGAGGAGGCCCTTGAGCTCGCGGGCGTTGTTGCCCCAGAGGATCGCGACGGCGGCTCCACCGCGTTCGGCGAGGGCGCGGATGGCCTGTTCGGTGACGGCTTCCCAGCCTTTGCCCTTGTGCGAGGCGGGCGTGCCGGGGGCGACGCTGAGGGAGCGGTTGAGGAGGAGGACGCCCTGCTCGGCCCAGGGGGTGAGGTCGCCGTTGGCGGGGAGGGGGTATCCGAGGTCGTCGCGGTACTCGTTGAAGATGTTGACCAGGCTCTTGGGCAGGGGCCGCACGTCGGGGGCGACGGCGAAGGAGAGGCCGATGGCGTGCCCGGGGGTGGGGTAGGGGTCCTGGCCGACGATGATGACCTTGACGTCGTCGAAGGGCTGCTGGAAGGCGCGGAGGATGTGCTCGGCGGCGGGCAGGTAGGTGCGTCCGGCGGCGACTTCGGCGCGGAGGAACTCGCCCATCTTGGCGACGTCGTCGGCGACGGGGGCGAGGGCCTTGGCCCAGCCCGGCTCCATGAGTTCATCAAGAGATTTCTGCATGACTCAGATGCTAGGTCCCTCCACCGACACGAAATACCCCGCGTCGCGCAGGGCCGCAACGATTTCGGTCGCGTGTTCGGAACCGCGGGTCTCGATCGAGAGGTCCACGGCGACTTCGCCGACGGACAGGCGCGGGTCGCTGCGCTGGTGGTAGACGTCGACGATGTTGCCGCCGTAGGCGCCGACGAGCTGGAGGATCGAGGCGAGGGCGCCGGGGCGGTCGGCGCAGCGCAGGTTGGCGCGCATGAACCGGCCGGAGGCGCCGAGGCCGTGTTCGATGAGGCGCATGAGCAGGAGCGGGTCGATGTTGCCGCCGGAGATGACGGCGACCGTGGGGGCGTCGTAGTCGACGGAGTAGTTCAGGAGCGCGGCGTAGGCGGTGGCGCCGGCGGGTTCGACGACGAGCTTGTTGCGTTCGAGGAGGGAGAGGAGCGCGCGGCTGATGTCCTCTTCGGTGACGGTGACGATCTCGTCGACGAGGGTGGCGACGTGCGCGAAGGGGACGTCGCCGGGGCGGCCGACCTTGATGCCGTCGGCGATGGTGTGCATCTTGTCGAGGCGCACGGGCTTCCCGGCGGCGAGGGAGTGCGGGTAGGCGGCGGCGCCTTCGGCCTGGACGCCGATGATGCGGATGTCGGGCTTGAGCTGCTTCGCGGCCGCGGCGATCCCGGCGATGAGCCCGCCGCCGCCGACGGAGGTGACGATGGTGCCGGTCTCGGGGAGCTGTTCGAGGATCTCGAGGGCGATGGTGCCCTGCCCGGCGACGATGTCGTGGTGGTCGAAGGGGTGGATGAGGGTGGCGCCGGTTTCGGCGGCGAAGCGGTGGGCCGATTCGAGGGCGTCGTCGACGGTGAGGCCGCCGAGGATGACTTCGGCGCCGTATCCCTTGGTGGCGGCCACTTTCGGGAGGGGCGCGGACTCGGGCATGAACACGGTGGAGCGGATGCCGAGCGTGGAGGCGGCGAGGGCGACGCCCTGGGCGTGGTTGCCCGCGGAGGCGGCGACGACGCCGCGGGCGCGTTCGGCTGCGGTGAGGTGGGAGACGCGCATGTAGGCGCCGCGGATCTTGAAGGACCCGGCGCGCTGCAGGTTCTCGCATTTGAGGTAGACGCCGTCGAGGACGGGGTCGCGGGAGGGTTCGAGGGGGGTGCGTCGCACGATCCCGGCGAGTTCTTTCGCCGCGGCGCGGACGTCGTCAAGTGTCACGAGTTGCGTCACGCCTCGATCGTAGTGCCCTGCCCGCCGCGTCCCCGGGAACCCGTTCGCGGCCGGGGCGCGCGGGCCCCCCGCACCTTCCTGAAAGCGGTTACTCTTGACCGATATGCCGACCTTGAACCCGCCTGGGCGATCGGCGAACTCATTGAAACCGCAGGTCGCACCTAGTGTGAACCAGCGTTCACCAACTGGTACGGCGGGTGACCGGCGTTACCCTTCGGATAAGGAAGGCTTAAGCTACGAAGCGTCAATCCTTAACCAGGAAGAAGCCTGCAAGTCATGCTTCGCCGACCGCCCGCCCGCACGACCGCCTCAACACCCAGCAATCCATCCCCTTGAGCACCCCTGGAGTCAACGGTGACTGCTGTCACGCTGAAGAACGTCTCGAAGGTGTTCCCCGGCGAAACCCTGGCCGTGGACTCCCTGAGCATGGAAGTCAACCACGGCGAGTTCCTGGTCCTGCTCGGCCCGTCCGGCTGCGGCAAGTCCACAGTGCTCCGCATGGTCGCCGGCCTCGAGACCCCCTCCGACGGCGAGATCCTCCTCGACGGCGAGTACGCGAACGACCTGCCCCCGCGAGACCGCAACGCGGCCATGATCTTCCAGACCTTCGCGCTCTACCCGCACATGTCCGTCGCCGACAACATCGGCTTCCCCCTCAAACTCGGCAAGAACAACGGCGCCCAGTCCGTCCCCGAGGCCGTCGGCGACATGGCCAGCGCCCTGGGCATCTCGGACCTCAAGGACCGCAAGCCGAACCAGCTTTCGGGCGGCCAGCAGCAGCGCGTCGCCATGGGCCGCGCGCTCGTGCGCCGCCCCAAGCTGTTCCTCATGGACGAGCCCCTGTCGAACCTCGACGTCGGCCTGCGCGCCGAGCTGCGCACCGAGATCTCCTCGCTCGTGCGCCGCCACGACGCGACGACGCTGTACGTCACGCACGACCAGACCGAGGCGCTGACGATGGCCGACCGGGTCGCGGTGATGCGCAAGGGGGTCCTGCAGGACGTCGGCACCCCCGACGAGGTGTACGAGCGCCCCGCGACGATGTACGTGGCCGCGTTCCTCGGCACGCCGCGCATGAACCTCCTCGAGGCGCGCGTCAACGTCTACCTGGACCGCTATGTGGCCCTTGACTTCGGCGAGCAGGAGCTGCGGCTGCCCTGGCACGACCTGCGGGGCCGGGCCGTGGCCCGCTACCACGGGGAGAACATCGTGGTCGGGATGCGGGCCGAGGCGCTGGCGCCGGTCGCCGACGGGCACCCGGGCCAGTCGATCCAGGGCCGCGTGCGGTTCTACGAGCACCACGGCCACGAGACGCTCGTGTTCCTCGACATCGGCGCGACGGCGGTGGTGCCGGACGGCATCGGCGACAAGCCGGACCTGGCCCGCGGCGGCTCGAAGCCGCGCCGCCGCCTGGGCGGCCTGTTCTCCGGGTTCGGGCAGCAGCAGGTCGAGCACCGCGAGGCCGACACGGGTCCGATCCGCAAGCCCGCGGACCTGGTGTTCCGGCTGCCGCCGCACATCCCGGTCTCGGCCGGGCAGCCGATCACGGTGGCCGTGCACATGGACGCGCTGCACTACTTCGACAAGTACGGCAAGCGGATCGACGTCGGCTGGTCCGCGCGCGCATAGCGGAACGCGAACGCCGCGGGCCCCTCGGCGAGGGACCCGCGGCGTCATGGTCTTCTAGCCGAGGAACTTCTCGGCGTCGATGATCTTCACCGAGATCTCGGTGTCCTTGGGGGTCCGGTAGGCGACGGTGTCGCCGACCTTGTGCCCGAGGATGGCCGCGCCGAGCGCGGAGTCGGGGCTGTAGACGGTGAGGTCGGTGGTGGCCGCGATCTCGCGGGAGCCGAGGAGGAACTTCTCGGTGTCGTCGGGGTCGCCGTCGAAGGCGATGGTCACGACGGTCCCGATCTGGATCTCGTCGCTGTCCTTCGCCTCGCCGACCTTCGCGTTGCGCAGCAGGTCTTCGAGCTGGCGGATGCGGCCCTCCTGCTTGCCCTGCTCGTCGCGGGCCGCGTGGTAGCCGCCGTTCTCCTTGAGGTCGCCCTCTTCGCGGCGGGCGTTGATCTCGGCGGCCATGGCAGGACGGTGTGCGATGAGCTCGTCCAGCTCGGCCTTGAGGCGGTCGTAGGCCTCTTGCGTGAGCCAAGTGCCCTGGTTAGCGTCGGTAGCCATGTGATCCATATCCTCCGAATAGTGCGATCCGTACTGCGAGGTCCTGCCTCTGGGTGTTTGGTCCTTCCGGGATGAACGCCCCCGGATAGCGAAAGGCCCGCCGACCGGAACGCGGTGCGACGGGCCGAAAGTCAATAGTCAGTCCGTCTGCCAACACCTCAGGACCTCGCCGGTGTTGGGCACGCCCTCCACTGCGAGCGGGTACGACATCTCGACATGGGTGGCATCGTCCGCCGGGATCTCGACCTCGGCGTACCCGATCTCGGCGCCCGCGAGGTCGCGGGAGCGGACGGCGCACGTGGCGCCTTCCCCGGCGGGCTTGTAGACCTCGAACTCGACGGTGACCTGTCCGGGGACGGAGTCGTCGAAGCCGAGCAGCCGCTCGGAGACCTCGTTCTGGCCGTACAGTTCCGAGAGGCGCCAGGCGGCGAAGAGGCCCGCGAGGACGACGGCGGCCGTGAGGGCCGCGGTCACCGCGGGGCGGCGGCGCTTGGGTTCGCGGCGGCGACCGTAGCGACCGTCGGGAAAGGTCACGTCGGCCGTTTGCGGCACGCGCCCATCCGTGGTCTGCATCTCAGTCATTGCGTCGCTTTCCTTCGCGAGCAGCGGATTCACCGCTGGAGCCGGGTTCTTCGCAGAACCGGGAAGTAATGATTATCGAGTATCGTTGCACAGAATGCCAGAGCCGACAACTACCGCAGTGCGCGAGTCGGTTCCAGTGCGCCGAGCCTTACCACTAGAAGCACCCGCCAGTGAGGTTGACCGACGTGACGAACCAGAGCAAGCTGCGCCTCATGTGCGTGCACGCCCACCCCGACGACGAGTCGAGCAAGGGCGCCGGCATGATGGCCCGCTACGTGCGCGAGGGCATCGAGGTCCTCGTCGTCACGTGTACGGGCGGCGAGCGCGGCGACGTGCTCAACCCGAAGATGGACCGCCCCGAGGTCCAGGAGAACCTGCCGAAGATCCGCAGCGAGGAGATGGCACGCGCCCGCGAGATCCTGGGCGTGGAGCAGCACTGGCTGGGCTTCACCGACTCCGGGCTCCCGGACGGCTGGCTCCCCGACTCCGGCACCGAGCTGCCCGAGGACGCCTTCTACCTCGTGCCGACCGACGAGGCCGCCGCGCCGCTCGTGGAGGTCATGCGCTCGTTCAAGCCGCACGTGGTGACGACGTACGACGAGGAGGGCGGCTACCCGCACCCCGACCACGTCAAGACCCACGAGGTCTCCGTCGCGGCCTTCGCCGCCGCCGGGGACCCCGAGCAGTACCCGGGCCTGGGCGAGCCGTGGCAGCCGCTGAAGCTGTACTACAGCCACTCGTTCGGCAAGGCGCGCATCGAGGCGCTGCACTACGCGATGCTCGACGCCGGGCTCGAGTCGCCGTACAAGGACTGGATGGACGCGGGCGACTGGACCCGCGACAAGAGCGAGCGGGTGACCACCCGCGTCGCGTGCGCCGAGTACTTCGACATCCGCGACGAGGCCCTGAAGGCCCACGCCACCCAGGTCGACCCTGACGGGTTCTGGTTCGCCGTGCCGCGCGAGCTCCAGCAGAAGGCCTGGCCCACCGAGGACTACGAGCTCGTCGAGTCGCGCATCGAGTCGCGCCTGCCCGAGGACGACCTCTTCGCCGGCCTCCGCTAGCACCACCGGCACCACTGAACCGCAACGGCCCCAGGAGTTTCCTGGGGCCGTTTTCTCCACTTGCGACTAATCCGGTCCCGCCCGTCGCGGCTTCGGCGCCGGATCGTCGGGTCCCGGCCACCGTCAGTGAGGAAACAACTGTCGGGCTCCCGACACCACGGTGTATTTCCTCGGAAAGTGCGGGAACCTTGCTGCAAGCGCGCCCCCGCGGGTTACCGTGCCGGGAGGACCGGGCCGAACCCGAGCCCGGGACGGATTCGCGGAGGCGGGCGCAGAACGGAGGTGGACCCATGGTCAGTCGTGAAACAACACCGGCGCGCACCAAGTCGTTCGTCGGCAGTCTCCTCGTCGCCACGCCTACACTGCAGGACCCCAACTTCGACCGCACGGTCGTCATCGGCGTCGGGCACGAGTCCGACGGGGTGCTCGGGGTGGTCCTCAACCGGGCCACCGAGCGGAAGGTCGTCCACTACCTCGACCAGTGGGCCGACCTCGCGGGGCATCCCGCCGTCCTCTTCGAGGGCGGCCCGGTGCAGCCCGACGCGGCGATCGGGCTGGGCTGGCGGAAGGCCGACGCGCCCTTCAACGACGCGTTCCGGCCCGTGCTCGGGCGGCTCGGCACGCTCGACCTCGCCCGCGACCCCGACGAGGTCGCGCCGCTCCTGGAGGGGATGCGGGTGTTCACCGGCTACGCCGGGTGGGCGCCGGGGCAGCTCGAGGACGAGATCGACGCGGGCGCCTGGATGGTGTTCGACGCTCTACCTGCGGACCCGTTCTCGGCCAACCCCGAGGAGCTGTGGGGCATGGTGTGGAAACGCCAGGGCGGCCTGCTCTCCGCGGTCGCGCACTTCCCCGCCGACCCCGTCATGAACTAGCGCTTCTACGCGCAGCCACGGCGAACGCTTGCGGAGCCGTAAATCAAGCTCGGCCACGGCGAACGCTTGCGGAGCCGTAAATTATGCTCCCGGTCGCCAGGCCATGAGGATCACGACCACGCCGTAGAAGACGAGGTTGAGCCCCGAGAGCGCCAGCAGCCTGCCGCGGTGCTGTTCGAGCAGTTCGCCGTCCATGGTGCCGTGGGCGTCCTGGAGCTCCTTGCCGATGCGGGCGAGCACCCCCGGGATGACGGCCGTGCCGTTGACCGCGGCCACGGCGTAGAGCGTCGAGGCGATGATGACCCACGGGTCGGCGAACGAGTACCGCTCGCTCGTCATCATCGTCAGCACCCCGAACAGGGCCGCGACCAGCGTGAGCGCGTTGAAGGCCATGCAGCGCCGCCCGGCCCGGTGCACACGGTCGCCGTCGCGCTCCCGCAGCGCCCGCTCCCCCATCCACGGCATGAGCATGGCCGGGCCCACGAACACGACGGCCAACAGCACGTGCAGGACCGACAACAGAGTGTGCATATTGTGATCTTACGGACAAACCACCCAATGGCGTCGTCGAACCAGCCGGGGCGCGAAAAAGGGCCGGGGGGGGGGGGGGGGGGGGGGGGGGGGGGGGGGGGGGGGGGGGGGGGGGGGGGGGGGGGGGGGGGGAGAGGGGGGGGGGTCGATGCGGAGGTGGGCCTTGGTGTGTAGTGCC
>NZ_JBVJHZ010000071.1:0-13077 GCF_055586545.1 Glycomyces sp. NPDC050141
CCCGACCCGCTCCTCCCTGGCTTTTCCCTCCCCCCCCCCCCCCCCCCCCACACCCCCCCCCCCCCCCCCCCCCCCCCCCCTCTTTCCTCCCCCCCCCCCCCCCCCCCCCCCCCCCCCCCCCCCCCGGGACGGGCTCAGCGGTCGGCCATCGGCAGGTAGACGCGGTTGCCGGTGCGGGCGAACTCCTGCGACTTCTGCAGCATCCCGGCGTTGATCTCCTCCTGGGTGGCCTCGGCGCCGTCGCCGCCGAACTGGTCGGCGATCTCGTGGCTGATCTTCATCGAGCAGAACTTCGGGCCGCACATGGAGCAGAAGTGCGCGGTCTTCGCAGGCTCGGCGGGCAGGGTCTCGTCGTGGTACTCGCGGGCCCGGTCGGGGTCGAGCGACAGGTTGAACTGGTCCTGCCAGCGGAACTCGAAGCGGGCTTTCGAGAGCGCATCGTCCCAGGCCTGCGCGCCGGGGTGGCCCTTGGCGAGGTCGGCGGCGTGGGCGGCGATCTTGTACGCGATCACGCCGTCCTTGACGTCCTCGCGGTTGGGCAGGCCCAGGTGCTCCTTCGGCGTCACATAGCAGAGCATCGCGGTGCCGAACCAGCCGATCATGGCCGCGCCGATCGCGGAGGTGATGTGGTCGTAGGCGGGCGCGACGTCGGTGGTGAGCGGGCCGAGCGTGTAGAACGGGGCCTCGCCGCAGATCTCCTGCTGGAGGTCGACGTTCTCCTTGATCTTGTGCATCGGCACGTGGCCGGGGCCCTCGCACATGACCTGCACGTCGTACTCCCACGCGATGTGGGTGAGCTCGCCGAGGGTGCGAAGCTCGGCGAACTGGGCCTCGTCGTTGGCGTCGGCGATCGAGCCGGGGCGCAGGCCGTCGCCGAGGGAGAACGCGATGTCGTACTCCGCGAAGATCTCGCACAGCTCGCGGTAGTGCGTGTACAGGAAGTTCTCCTGGTGGTGGGCGAGGCACCAGGCGGCCATGATCGAGCCGCCGCGCGAGACGATCCCGGTGACGCGGCGGGCCGCGAGAGGGACGTAGCGCAGGAGGACCCCGGCGTGGACGGTCATGTAGTCGACGCCCTGCTCGGCCTGCTCGATGATCGTGTCGCGGTAGACCTCCCAGGTGAGCTTCACCGGGTCGCCGTTGACCTTCTCCAGGGCCTGGTAGAGGGGGACGGTGCCGATCGGGACCGGGGAGTTCCGCATGATGTGCTCGCGGGTCTCGTGGATGTGCTTGCCGGTGGAGAGGTCCATCACGGTGTCCGCGCCCCACTTGGTGGCCCAGGTGAGCTTCTCGACCTCGGCGGCGACGGAGTCGGAGACCGCGGAGGTGCCGATGTTCGCGTTGATCTTCGTGAGGAAGTTCTTGCCGATGATCATCGGCTCGGTCTCGGGGTGGTTGATGTTCGCGGGCAGGATCGCCCGGCCCGAGGCGATCTCGGCGCGCACGAACTCGGCTTCGAGGCCTTCGCGGACGGCCACGAACTCCATCTCGGGGGTGACGATGCCCTGCTTGGCGTAGTGCAGCTGGGTCGGGCAGTCGAGCTCGGCCCCGCCGTGCTCGATCTTGCTGGCGGCGGCCCCGGCGCGCTCGGCGATCCACGCCTCACGGAGCTTCGGCAGCCCGACCTCGGGATCGGACCCCGGCCCGGAGGTGTCGTACAGCCGGATCGGCGGCTCCCCGCCGCTCAACTCCACCTGGGTGAACGGGACCTTGATGTCGGGCCGCGAACCTTCGGCGTAGACCTTGCTTCTGGCGTTCATGATGTCTCCTCGAATATCGATCGTCCAGCGCCCGCCGTTCGAACCCGGCGGCGCCGAAATGTCAGACCCTTATGTCAGGGTTAAAACCGGGGGCCCACAGATTTCGCAGCGCTTTCGGCGTCCCCGAAAACCGCGCCGGGCACCGAGCGCAGCGGCCCAGTTCGGCGCCGCCCGCAGCGCCTCCGGAAACCGGCCGCCATCCGGCCCACGAACTCGTTGCACCGCAACCGCTCACAGGGCTGCGCCCCGTACACCGTGGTGATGAACCGGGCCCGGGCCGAGGCCGAGACGCCAGTCGGCGGCGGCCTTCAGCGCCTCCGTCACGTAGGCCTTCGCACCCGCGACCGCCTGCGGCAGCGGGTGACCGAGCGCCAGCCGGGCCGCGATCGCCGCCGCGAGCGTGCAGCCGGTGCCGTGGTCGTTGCGGGTCGCAACCCGCGGCGCGGCGAGGTCGAGCATCTGGCCGTCGCACCAGAGCACGTCGACCGCAGACGCCGAACCGCCAGGCACTCCCCCTGCCTCGCCCGGCACACGATCGTCGCGCTCCCCCGCTCCGGCCTCGCGGTGCCCGTCACACTCCTCCACTCCGGCCCCGCGGTGCCCGCCCTTGACGAGCACCGCCCGCGGGCCGTACGTCGCCAGCGCGCGGGCAGCCTCGCGCATGTCGTCGACCGTGTCGATCTCCCGGCCGAGCAGCTGCCGGGCCTCGATCAGGTTGGGCGTCAACACGGTCGCGAGCGGGCCGAGCCGCGCCAGATACGCGGCCGGGTCCCCCGCGAAGAGCGAATCGCCGGTCGTCGTGACCATGACCGGGTCGACCACCAGATTCGGCAGCCGGTCGGCCTCGCCGTACTGCGCGACGAGCGCGAGCAGCGCGTCCCCGCCGAGCATCCCGGTCTTGACCGCCGCGACCCGGAAGTCCCCGAGGACCGCGTCCAGTTGCGCCCGAACGAGATCCGTACCGACCGCCTCCGCGGCGGTCACGCCGCGCGTGTTCTGGGCGGTGATCGCAGTGATGACGCTCGTGCCGTGGACGCCGTGCGCGGCGAACGTATGCAGGTCCGCCTGGATGCCCGCGCCGCCGCCGGAGTCGGAACCGGCGATCGTGAGGGCGACGGGCGGGGTGCGCCCGTCCCCGGCTCGCGGGCCCCGCAGCGAAGGGTGCGCGCCGCTCACAGGTCCGCCATGCCGTCGAAGCTCGACGAGGCGCTGGCCAAGTGGCGCTTGGGGATGCGTCCGGCGAGGCGGGCGGCGCGCCCGGCGTTGACGGCGTCGCGCATGGCGGCGGCCATGAGCGCGGGGTCGGCGGCGCGGGTGACGGCGGTGGCGAGGAGGACGGCCGAGCAGCCGAGTTCCATGGCGAGCGCGGCATCGGAGGCGGTGCCGATCCCCGCGTCGCAGATGACGGGCACGTTGGCGTTCTCGCAGATCAGGGCCATGTTGTGCGGGTTGCGGACGCCGAGACCGGTGCCGATGGGGGCGGCGAGGGGCATGACGGCGGCGCAGCCGGCGTCTTCGAGGCGGCGGGCGAGCACGGGGTCGTCGCTGGTGTAGGGCAGGACGGTGAAGCCGTCGGCGACAAGGGCTTCGGCGGCGTCGAGGAGTTCGACGGGGTCGGGAAGGAGGGTGTCCTCGTCGCCGATGACCTCGAGCTTGATCCAGTTGGTGGCGAAGGCTTCACGGGCGAGTTTGGCGGTGCGCACGGCCTGCTCGGCGGTGAAGCACCCGGCGGTGTTGGGGAGGAGTTCGACGCCGCAGCGCTCGATGACGTCCAGGATGGAGCCCGAGGCGCCGGGGTCGACGCGTCGCAGTGCGACCGTGACGAGTTCGGTGCCGGAGGCGGTGATGGCCTCGGCGAGCTGGGCGTGGTTGGCGGCGCCGCCGGTGCCGAGGATGAGGCGTGAGGTGAAGGTCTTGTCGGCGATTTTCAGGTCGGCGTCGGACCGGGTGATGGTGCGCTGTTCCATGGCTAGCCTCCTTGGGTCGCGGTGAGGACTTCGACGGCGTCGCCGTCGGTGAGCGGGTATTGGTCCCATTCGGAGCGCGGCACGACTTCGCCGTTCAGCGCCACGGCGATGCCGCGGCGGGCGGTGGTGACGGCCGCGACGGCGTCGGCGATGGTCGCGATGCCTTCACGCGCTTCGCCATTGACCTCGATGTTCATGAATCGGCCTCCTGGGCGGATGTGGGTTCGACGGCCGGGCGCGGGTCTCGCGGGGGCCCGAACCGGAGCGGGTCGAAGGCGGCCGGGGCGGCCGTGTCGTCTCCGGCGAGCAGTGCCGCGACCGCGGTGGCGGTGGCCGGGATGAGGGCGATGCCGTTGCGGTAGTGGCCGGTCGCGGCGATGGTGCGTTCGTCGAGGCGGCCGATGAGCGGGAGGTTGTCGGGGGTGCCGGGGCGGAAGCCGACGCTCACTTCGTCGAGGTGGTACTCGGCGATCTCGGGAACGAGCTCGATGGCGTGGCGCAGCAGGTCGTGCACGGCTCCGGCGGTGCCGGTGCGGCGGTCGAAGCCGCGCTCGTCACTGGAGGCGCCCACGACGACCTCGCCGCTGTCGCGGGCGACTATGTAGATCGGGTGGCCTTTCACGAAGCCGCGCACCGTGGTCCGGGGAGTCGGCTGGTCGCCGACGGCGCGGAGGCGGAGGACGGCGCCTCGCACCGGGCGGACCGGCAGGTGCCAGCGAGTGGCCGTGGCGGCACCGACAAATCTCGCCGATCCGCATCCGGCCGCGATGACCACCTGGTCGGCGTCGAGCGCCGCCAAGTCATCAACATGTCCGGCACGCAGTTCGCCCCCGGCACGCTGGGCCGCGACCAGTAGTGCGTCATGTACTACACGCGGATCGACGGCACGGTCCTCCGGAGCGAGCACCCCGCCGCGCACCCGGTGGCTCAGCAGCGGCTCGACCTTGCGCGCGGCGCGCGCCGTGAGCGGCTCGACGTTCCTTGCGGTGAACCGGTACAACTCGGCCTGGCGGTCGACCTCGGCGCGGTCGCCGTCCTCGACCCCGACCACGAGGGTCGGCACGTCGCGGAAACCGATCTGGAGGCCCGACGCAGCTTCGAGTTCGCGGGCGAAGCCGGGCCAGGCGTCGGCCGACTCGGCCATGAAGGGGCCGAGGGCTTCCTCGCCGTAGTGGGCTTCGGTGACGGGCGCGATCATGCCGGCGGCCACGCGCGAGGCGCCCGAGCCCGGGTCGGGGTCGTGCACGACGACCTCCGCGCCGGACTGGGCGGCCCGCCACGCGACGGCGAGCCCGATAGATCCGGCGCCGACGATGGCGATGCGCATCAGCCTTCGCCCGTCCCTCGCAGGAGGCCGGTATCGGGCGAGTCGGACCCGCGGAGACGGTCAGCGAAGTCGTCCGCACCGGACCGGCTGCCCTCCTCGCCAACGGCCGCAAGGAGTTCCGCCGTCGCCTGACGCGGGTCCCCGGCAGCCGAGATCGCACCGACCACGGCCACGCCGTGGGCCCCCGCCTCGCGGCACAGCGCTGCGCGCTCGGCCGTGATGCCCCCGATGGCGATCACCGGGAGGTCGACGGCCTCGCACACGGCGGCCAGGCCTTCGAGCCCGATCGGCTGCGGCAGGCCGGCTTTCGTCGTGGTGCCCCACACGGGGCCGACCCCGAGGTACGTGGCCCCGGCCCGACGCGCGGCGCGCGCCGACTCGGGGTCGCGGGCGGTGCCGCCGATGATCGAGGCGGCCGGGAGGACGCGCCGGGCGGCGTCGATCGGGAGGTCGTCGGCGCCGAGGTGGACGCCGTCCGCGCCGACCGCCTGCGCGATGTGCACGCGGTCGTTCACCAGGCAGAGCGCCCCGTAGTGATCGCACAGCGCGGCGATCGCAGTAGCGAGGTCGAAGGCCGCGCGGTCGGTGTAGTGGTCCTCGGGCCGGACCTGGACGATTCGCGCCCCGGCGATCAGAGCCGCCTCGACGACGGCAAGCGGATCGCGTTGCGCCCCAACAAGTCGGGAGGTAGCGAAGCCATCCGGCGCGGCGGAAGCCGGGGCCGAGCCGGAGGACACCGCAAGCGCATCGCCGATCGGCGCGCCCGCCGACGCCAGCTCAGCACGGCCGCGCGTCGGTGAAGGTTCCGGAGGGAAAGCACCGTTCAAGGGGCCGATCGGGCCGCGGGTGTCGGTGATGACGTGAAGTCGGGGTAGACGAGTAGCGCGCATAGCTCCTTCTCCCTGCGCCAGCATGATCTGGATCAGGTTCGACGGTCGGGACTACCTAGTCCCCTCTCAGCCCGATGCATCGGACTCCCGTGGGTTTTATTCGTTTACGGCCGCTACGCTACGTCATCGCGAGCGGTCCTCGCAAGAGCGGTGTCAGGAAGTGGACACCACCCGGCCCGCGAGGGCCGGGCGGTCATTCGCCGAGCGCGTGGTGCCTGAAGCGGTCGGCGACCTCGGTGCGGACCCGTTCAAGACCGTGAGCGGTCTCCTCGAGCCGCCACAGCCCCATGGTGAGCCGGTGCGCCTCGCGCGGCAGCTCGGAGTGCCGGTACGTCCACTCGTACATGTCGAACAGGGGCCACCACGTGTACCCGACGACGTCGACGCCGGACGCGCGCAGCCCGTGCAGCGCGGCCACCGACTCGTCGAGCCACTCGATCCGCTCCGCGACCGACCCGGTCACGCACGTCTCGGTGAGCATCACCGGCGCCCCGTACCGGTCGGCGGCTTCGCGGACGAGCTCGTTCATGCCCGTGACGCCGTCGTCGCGGAACGGGCGCGGGTCGCGGAAGCCGCCGCCGTGGAAGACCCCGGCCTCGAAGACCTCGGTGGAGTGGCGGGGGTAGTAGTTCACGCCCATGACGTCGGGCAGCACGGGCGCCTCGGCGAACCAGGCGAAGTCGTCGTCGCCCCATCCGTTGGCGCGCAGGTGCTTCTCAAGTGGATGGTCACTGTCCACCTTGCCTGTGACGAGGTCTTCGACGAGGAATACCTGCCCCTTGAGGCGGGCGGCGTGCTCGCGGTGCTCGGGCGCGTCGATGTCGCCGACGTAGCGCATCCCGGCGTCGACGTGGACGAAGACCCCGCGGTCGCCGAGCACGTCGCGCATGGCCCGCTGGGCGAGCACGAAGCCGCGGCCGAGCTGCCCGACCATCGTGCTGAGCCCTTGCGTCCCAGAGAGGTACGGGGGCCAGTACGCGTACTCGCCGGAGAACAGCGCGTGGATCATCGGCTCGTTCACCGGCGTGTAGTCGGTGACGCCCAGGTGCAGGTAGCGCTCGGCGACCTGCGCGGAGTACTCGGCGACGAGCTTCGGGTAGTCCGGGTTCGCAAACTGGTTCTCGAGCCACAGTGGAGTGCCGTAGTGCATGAGGTCCACAATGGGCCGGAGGTTCAGCTCGGCGTACCGGTCCATGACGCGGTCGAGCCAGGCCCAGTCCCAGCGGCCGGGCTCGGGCTGGATGCGGTGCCACGGCACGCCCCAGCGCACCAGTTCCGCACCGGCCTCGACGGCCAGGCCCAGGTCCGAGTGGAACCGCTCGTAGTGCTCGGTGAGCTCGTACTCGTCGATCGGCCGCTCGCCGGGCCCGGCCTGGGGCACGAAGGTGTCCTCGACACCGACGGCGAAGTGGAACCGGCCGTCGAGGTGCCAGTTGGGGGAGCCGGTCATTTGAGTCCTGTCGTTGCGATGTTCTCGATGAAACGCCGCTGGATGAAGAGGAACGCGATGACGAGCGGCAGGATCGCGATCAGCGAGCCGGCCATCATCACCCCGTGCGGCACGATGCCGCTGGGCCCGGTGAGCTGCGTCAGGCCCGAGGTGATCGTGCCCATCTCCGCGTCGGTGGTGAACACCAGCGGCCACAGCAGGTCGTTCCAGTTGTTGACGAAGGTGAAGAGCCCCAGGGTGAGCAGGGCGGGAACGGCGTTCGGGAGCACAATGGACCGGAAGATCCGGAACTCCCCCGCGCCGTCGATGCGCGCGGCCTGGTCGATGTCGCGCGGCAGCGCGAGGAAGAACTGGCGCAGGAAGAAGATCCCGAACGCGTCGGCGGCGCGCGGCGCGATGAGCCCGGTGTACGTGTTCACCCAGCCGAGGTCGGCCACCAGCTGGTACAGCGGGATGAGCGTGGCCTGGAACGGGATCATCAGCGTCGCGATGATGACGACGAGCAGGAGCCGCCGCCCGGTGAAGTCCAAGCGCGCCAACGCATAAGCGGCGAGCGAGTCGAAGACCAGCGCGAAGAGCGTCACGCCCCCGGCGAACACGAAGCTGTTGCCGACCAGCCGCGCGAACGGCAGTTCCGAAGTGACCGTGGCGAGGTTGTCGAGCGTCCAGTCGTCCGGGAGCAGGCTCGGCGGGTAGGCGTTGACCTCGGCCGCGGGCTTGAACGCGGTGAGCACGATGATCGCGATCGGCAGCAGCACGAGGGCGGTGACGGCGACGAACGCGATCGTCGCGAGCACAGTGGAGGGACGGAGTTCCCGGAGGCGCGTCCTCATGCCAGGTCCTTTTCTTTGCGGCCGAAGAACACGAACTGCACGAGGCTCAGCAGCAGGGTCGCGGCGAGCAGCACGTACGACAGCGCCGAGGCGAAGCCGATGTCGAGCTTGCGGAAACCGGACTCGTAGATCTCCATGACGAGGGTCTGCGTCGAGCCGTAGGGGCCGCCGCCGGTCATGACGTAGATCTGGTCGAAGGCCTGGAGCGCGGCGATCATCGCGAAGATGAGCACGAACGCCATCGTGTTGGACAGCAGGGGAAGCGTGACGTTGCGCAGCCTGGACCACGCCCCGGCGCCGTCCATGCGGGCGGCCTCGTAGATCGAGGGCGGGATGTCCTGGAGACCGGCCAGGAAGATCACGAAGTAGAAGCCGAAGAGCTTCCAGACGGCCACGAGCACGACCATGGGCATGGCCAGGTGCGGGTCCTCCAGGACGTTGCCGATCTGGATGCCGGCCCCGCGCAGCCAGTAGTTGAGCAGGCCCACCTGCGGGTCGACGAGGTAGCTCCAGGCGAAGGCCGCCACGGAGAACGACACGACGAACGGTACGAACAGGGCGGTGCGGAAGAAGCCGCGGAAGGGCAGCCGCGGGTTGTTGAGCAGCAGCGCCAGCGCCAGCGCGGAGACGACCGCGAGGGGGGTGAACAGCACCGTGTAGAGGGCGGTGTTGGTGACGGCGTTGAGGATGTCGGGGTCGGTGAAGACGCCGATGTAGTTCTCGAGGCCGATGAACTCGGGTTCGCCGAAGCCGCTGGCGTCCGTGAAGGACAGCCGCAGGGCCGAGAGCATCGGCCAGATCGTGAACGCGCCGAGGATGATCAGTGCCGGGGCGAGGAACGCGGCGGCTTTGAGGCCCCGGCCGGCGGGGCTGTCGGCGCGGCGCCGTCCGCCCAGCGGTGCGGGCGGGCGGTAGCGGCGGCCCGTCGGTGGTGCGGTGTGCATGGTCTCCTTCACTCCCCTGTGGGCGGTGGGGACGCCGAGGGGCGGCGTCCCCACCGTTCGCGTTGCGGTGCTAGTCGAGCGCGCCCTGGACGGTCTCCTGCGCCTCGGCGAGGAGCGTGGCGATGTCCTCGCCCGCGATGGCGCGCTGGGTCAGCTCGTCCACGGCGGCGAGGACGTCGACGCTGTTGACGACGCCCGGCAGGAGCGGGCGGCCGAGGTCGGCGATCTCGGTGAGCGAGGCGACGACGGGGTTGGAGTTGACCGCTTCGGCGGGCACGTCGGTGCGCAGGGGCGGCCAGCCGGAGCCGAGCGACCAGGCGGCGGCGTTCTCGTCGTTGAGGAAGAACGCGAAGAACTTCTCGGCGGCGGCGCGGGCGTTGTCGTCCGCGTCGACGGTGACGGCCATGGCGACGCCGATGGCGGAGGCGGCCTGGGCGACCGGTCCGGCCGGGATCGGGGCGATCGCGTACTCGATGTTGTTCTCGGTGGCGATGGACGCCATCCACGGGCCGCCGATGGTCATGGCGGCCTTGCCGGCGCTGAAGAGCTCGTCGGCGCCGACGCCGTCGACGCCGGTGGGCGAGATCTTGTTGTCGGCGATGGCCTTTTGCCAGTATTCGAGGGTCGCGGCGTTCTCGGGCGAGTCGATGACGGCGTCGACGACCTCGGAGACGATGTCGCCGCCGTTGCCGTAGAACAGGGACGGCCAGAGTCCATTGGCGACGGTGGCGTGGTCGGGGAGGACGACGCCGTACTGCTCGGGGGTGCCGTCGCCGTCTTCGTCCACAGTGAGCTTCTTGGCGGCTTCGACCCACTCGTCCCAGGTGCCCGGGAACTCGGTGACGCCCGCGGCCTCGAAGAGCGCGGTGTTGTAGTAGACGGCCAGCGGCACGAAGCCGGTGGGCACGCCGTACTTGCGGCCTTCGATCTCGATCATCGAGACCGCGCCGGGGATGAGGTTCGCGGTGTTCGAGGACTCGTCGTTGTAGAACTTGTCGAGCTCGGCGAAGGCGCCCTTGTCGGCGTAGACGGGGAGGCGCTCGGCGGGCATGGCGACGATGTCGGGGCCCTCGCCGGCGGACAGGGCCGTCAGCAGGGTGTCGTCGATGCTGGCCCAGGTCTTGACCTCGGTGTTGACCGTGATGTCTTCCTGCGAGGCGTTGAAGTCGTCGACGATGCCCTGCAGGACGTCGCCGTCGGCCTCGGTGTAGCCGTGCCAGAACGTCAGGGTGGCGGGGCCGCCGGTCTCGCTGCCGGAGCAGCCGGTGCCGAGGAACGCCAGCGCGGCGCTGCCGGCGCCGCCGATGAGGACGGTCTTGCGTTTCATGTTCAGTTCCCTCCCAACGCGACAGCGTTGTCTTTGGTAGGTACAACGTCGAGGGGGCCCTGTACTGGGGAACCGTCTTGTACAACGTTGTAATCACGGGAATCGTACGCACGCCCGCTCCGCCGTGTCAACGGGACCCCCGGTTCGTTTCCGTTCCGTTTCCGATCCGTGATCAGATCCGCAACCTGGGGCTTGACCTGCGGGCATTGATGGTCTTACGATGTCCCGCACGCATGATACAACGTTGTAAAGATTGGGAGTCCCATGCGAAGCCCTCAACTCCTCTCGTTCAGGCGAACTGGCGCGATACTGGCCGCCGCCGCTTTCCTCCTCCTCGGCGCCGCCGTCGCGGTCGGCTGGGCCCCGGCCCCTGCCGCGGCCGTGACCACCGGCAACGGCGCGCTCGTCTACGCGCCCGCGGCGGGCAGCTCGTTCAACCCCGAGGGCGGCACGCCCGCCGGGACCACGTACGCCAAGATCATCGTGCTGAAGAACAGCGGCAGCTCGAACGGGACGCAGCTGGTCACGTTCGACCAGCTCGTGCTGCAGAACGGCGTGCAGGTCTACCCGATCTACCGCAGCACCAACGACGGCGCGAGCTGGACCAAGGTCGCCGAGGTCAACCCGAGCCTCCAGTTCCCTGCGCTCACGCGCACCGCGCAGCCGTTCCTGTACGAGGTCACGCAGACCACCGGCGACCTGGCGGCGGGCACGATCCTCTTGGCGGGCATGGTCATGCCCGAGGACCGCTCGTCGAGCCGCCTCGTCGTGTACAAGAGCACCGACCAGGGCTCGAGCTGGAGCTACCTGAGCACCATCGACTCGGGCGGCCCGGCGGTCTACGACCCGTCGCCGACCTCGACGACCACCACGGTGTGGGAGCCCTCGCTCGCGATCGACGGGAACGGCGGCCTGGCCGCGTACTTCTCGGACGAGCGCCAGAAGGCCAGCGGTGTGCTGCAGGCGATCTCCTACCGCCGCTCGACCGACGGCGGCAAGACCTGGGGCTCGCTGGTGAACGTCTCGGCGCCGACCAACCAGAGCGACCGGCCGGGCATGATCACCGTGACGAAGATGCAGGACGGGCGCTACATGGCGACGTTCGAGGTCGTCAACCGTCCCAGCCAGTCGCAGAACACCGCGCCGGTCTACTACAAGATCTCGGCCGACGGCCTGAACTGGGGCACGACCACCAGCATCGGGACGCAGATCAAGCTGGCCGACGGGCGCGGCATCGGCTCCTCCCCGTACGTCAAGTGGGTGCCCTCGGGCGGTCCTAAGGGGATGGTCGTGGTGGCCTCGAAGTGGTCGCTCGACGGCAGCGGCAACATCGACGGCGGCCAGAACTTCTACGTCAACTACAACCTCGGCGAGGGGCCGTGGGAGCGGCTGCCGATGGCGGTCACCTACGACGCCAGCGACTCCCAGGGCGGCAGCTTCTCCGGCTTCGCGCAGGGCATCGACTACAGCGCCGACGGCCGCACGCTCTACCAGGCCACGAACGTCGAGAACACGGTCTCGGACCTGAACGACATCAGGGTCGGCTCGATCCCGCTCGACGCGCAGCAGTACGAGGCCGAGAACGCGACGCTCAACGACGCGACCACCGTCAGCCACGTCCAGGCGGCGAACGGCTCGAAGGTCGGCAACATCAACAACTCCGGCAGCTACGTGCAGTTCACGGTGAACGTGCCGACCGCCGGGACGTACACCATGAACGTCCGCTACGACAACGGGTACGGCTCGGCCGCGACCCACTCGGTGAGCGTCAACGGCGGCACGGGCTCCTCTATCAGCTACCCGGCCACTGTGGACTGGGGCCGGTACGCCTGGGCGCAGAAGACCGTGACCCTGAACGCGGGCACCAACACGATCCGGTTCACCAAGGGCACCAACTTCGCCGAGCTCGACGCGATCCACCTGTACTCCAGCACCGCGCTCGCGCCGGTGTTCCAGCTGCAGAACCGCAACAGCTCCAAGTACCTGGAAGTGCTGAGCGCGTTGACGACCGACGGCGCGGCCGTGGGCCAGTGGGGCGACACGAACAACGCGACGCAGCGGTGGACCGTCAGCGGCACCTCGACGGTGCAGCTGACCAACCGCAACAGCGGGAAGCTCCTGGAGATCCCGTCGGCGCAGACCGCCGACGGGGTGGACGCGGTGCAGTGGGGTTCGACCGGCAGCTCGACGCAGTCCTGGAACGCCGCGACCAGCGGCGGCTGGTGGACGTTCGCGAACGCCAACAGCGGCAAGATGCTGGAGATCGACGGATGCTCCACTGCGGACGGCGCGGTGGCGCAGCAGTGGACTTCGAACGGGCTGACCTGCCAGCAGTGGCGGCTCGTGAAGGAAGGCATCCAGTAGCAGGAAGCCGGTTGCGGCGGGCCGAGCGCCCGCCTCAACCGGCCCGGATGCACTGCAGGCCAAGCCTGTAGCGCGAATGCAATGAGGCGGGGGGGGGGGGGGGGGGGGGGGGGGGGGGGGGGTTTTTTTTTTTTTTTTTTTTGTTTTTTTTTTTTTTCCCGACGTGGGGGTGCGCCCACCTTTTTTCCTCCTGTTTTTTTTTTCCGTTTCTTTTT
>NZ_JBVJHZ010000072.1:0-12188 GCF_055586545.1 Glycomyces sp. NPDC050141
CCCCCCCCCCCCCCCCCCCCCCCCCCCCCTCCCCCCCCCCCCCCCCCCCCCCCCCCCCCCCCCCCCCCCCCCCCCCCCCCCCCCCCCCCCCCCCCGCTGCCGATCCGTCCATTTACGACAGGAAGCTGCCGTAAGGGCCGTTGCGGATGCCGTTCTTCTGCTGGGTGTTGAAGTGGCAGTTCGGGTACGCGTAGAACGACGCCGACATCGGGGTGCCGTCCGTGAAGCTGGAGTCCGGCAATCCGAGGGCGTGGCCCATCTCGTGGACCATGCCGCCGTACCAGCGGTTCATGTCGCCGCCGAGGCCCGCCGCGCCGTCGGCGTCGTGGCCGGACAGGATCGCCCAGCCGCCGCCACCGCCCCCGCCCGAGACGCCCTCCTTCTCGGCGCTGATCTCGCCGATGTTGATCCACCGGCGGTCGGGCGCGTTCAGGCCGAGCCGGCGCATCAGCTCCTGCTGCATGTTGAACACCACCCACCAGTACTCCTCGCCGCCGTTGGGGGTGTTCTCGTACCAGGCCGCGTCGTGCTCGCCCGCGACGACCTCCACGACCGGGTCGTTGAGTTTGAACGTGACGCCCAGCTCCTGCTTGTAGTAGCGCTGGGTCTCGCGCATGACGTTGGCGATCCCGTCCGGGTACCGCTGGTCGTACGGGACGTCGGTCGGCCGCAGCCAGTAGGTGCGGACGGTGCCCGTGGGCGGCGCGGCGCCCGCGCCCTCGGCGAACCCGAGGGAGCCGAGCGCCCCCGCCGCCGGTGCGGCGACCGCCCCGAGCAGTGCGGCGCGGCGCGAGAACCGCGAGGTCGATTGCTGTGCTTCCATTTGCATACCTCCGTGAGGCAGGTAAGGCCGGTAGGCACCCGAAACATTCCGAAAAGGTTTTCGGGCGACTTTTCGCCATACTATGGCGCGCACCGCATCCGGTCAACGCATAGATGCACATCTATGGTTTCCGAAACTTCAGGACTCCAGTCCCGGTCGCCTGCTCGGGAATCCGTGCCCCCGCGCCGCGATCACCACGATGAGCACCGGCACCATCAACGCCAGTACGCCCCAAGGGAACGACCCGGCCCCGAACGAGCCCAGCATGACCCCGCCGAGGGCGCCGCCGCCCGCCATGAACGAGTTCCAGGTGGTCACGAGCAGCGGCTGCGCCCGGTCCCCGCCCGCGTCGTTGACCGCCGTCTGCATCACCGTGGGCACCCCGCCCCAGCCCAGTCCCCACAGGACGACCGCGGCGAACAGCGTCACCGGGTTCGAGGCGAACACCGTGAGCATTGCGGCAGCGACCAGGAACAGGACCGCGCCGGTGATCGTGAGCAGCCGCAGCCGCCGGTCCACCAGTGCCCCGGTCACCACGATGCTCAACACCGAAGCGACGCCGAACACCAGCAGCACCGCCTCGCGGTGGCCGTCCATCCCGTTGGCGTCCAGGAACGGCGCGATGTACGTGTACAGGATGTTGTGCGCGAGGATGTACGCCGCGACGGTGAACAGCACCGCGACCACGCCCGGCAGCCGCAGCGCCCCGAGGATCGACTGCCGCTCGCCCGCCTTCCGGCCCGGGAACTCCGGCACCGCGGCGCGAATCCAGACGATCAGCAGCACCGAGACGGCCGCCATGAGGCCGAATGTCAGGCGCCACCCGAACAGGTCGCCCAGGAAGGCCCCCAACGGGATGCCCAGCGAGAGCGCCAGCGGCACGCCCGCCATCGTCAGCGCGATCGCGCGCCCCTGCAGGTGCGGCGGCGCGAGCCTGCGCGCGTACCCGACCAGCTCGGCCCACACGACCGCCGCCGCCACGCCCGCCGCGAGCCGGAAGCCCATCGTCAGGAGGTACGAGGACGAGACCGCCGTGACCGCGTTGGCGATCGCGAACAGCGCGACCGCGACGAGCATCAGCCGCCGCCGGGGCCACGACGCGGTCGCCATGACGACCGGGACCGCCGAGAAGCCCGTGGCCAGCGCGTAGACCGTGAGCGTCTGCCCGGCCGCGGACTCGCTCACCGACATCCCGGCCGCCATCTCCGGCAGCACGCCGGCGGGCAGCGCCTCAGTGAGGATCGCCATGAACGCGGCCGTGGTGAGGGCCAGCAGCGGCCAGAGCGGGAGTCGTTCGGGCGCAACAGGTTTCGTCTGATCGGGAATACGATCGGCATGCGTTGTGGTCATAACCTGTACCCTCCGACCTTCACACCTATGTGAGGGTCAAGCCAGGACCGAGTGAGGTGCGACATATGCGAATCGGCGAGCTGTCCGAGCGGACCGGCATCCCCCGGCGGATGCTGCGGTACTACGAAGAGACGGGCATGCTCGTTCCCGACCGCTGCGCCAACGGCTACCGCAACTACAGCGCCGAGAGCGTCGACAAGGCCCTGCAGATCCGGGGCCTCCTCGACACCGGCATGCCGACGCGGGTCATCCGGCAGGTGCTGCCGTGCCTCAAACAGCCCCGCGACATCCTCGTCTATGACGCCACCCCCGAGACCCTCCACCTCCTCGAACGCGAACTCGACGGCATGACCGAGCGCATCGCGGTCATGTCCCGCAACAGGGACGCCATCGCCCGCTACATCGACACGGTGCACCTGGCGCAGGCGCGGGACGCCGCCGTCTGAGGGCAGCATGTGAACGGTCATCGCGCTGTGGGTAGGGTCGGCTTGCTAGATCCACATTCCACGCGCGGCCCGGCCGCGCGCGGGCATATCGAAGGACGAAACCGGCAATGAGTAGACCTTCGCAGCCTTCGGCTTCCGATGAACGGAAGCCCCGCTTGGCGAACTGGAAACGCATCTCCATAGTGGCCGCCGCGGCGGCACTCCTGTTCGCGGGGACGACCATGGCCACGGCCCTGGCGACCTCGCCCACCGCCTCTGAAGGCGACGACGAGGCCCTGGAGTCCTCGGCCAGCACCTCCGAGACCGCCGCCGCGACCACCGACGAAGCCCCCGACGCGGCCGCGCTGGCCGGACCCTCCGAGTCCCCCTCGCCCGAAGCGGTGGGGGAGTGCGAGCGGGTCCCCAGCGCCGCACCGGAAGTCACCGTCACCCAGGTCGACGCGAACGCGATCGGATACGGGCAGGAAGGCGACACCGACCGCCTGCCGATGGCCATAGCCGCGCGGCCCGGCGGGTCCTGGCTCGCGTGGGTGGGAACCGATGACCAGATCCACCTCGGCAAGCTCGACTGCGACGACGAGCTCGAAGGCGACCCGATCGCGTTCGAGGGCATCGACCTCCAGGACGTCATCGCCGATGAGGACGGCGTCGTCGTGCTCGTGACCCGCGAAGGCGACTGCGGCGGCGGGCAGCTCTGCGGCGGCGAGTCCAGCCCCTGCAACACGATGCACATGGTGCGCTTCGACAACGACGGCAACCAGGTCTGGGAACGCGAGGTCACCAACCTCGGCGACGGCCTCGGCGGCTACGACGACGGCGCCCGCTTCATCTGGTGGTACCAGCACCACGGCCGCCTCGCGACCGACGGCGAGAACTTCGCCGCTTACTTCGGCGTCGCCATTACCGTCGCCAACGGCGGCTGCGTCGACATCCACCAGGGCGACCGCATGCAGGTCGTCGACAAGGACGGCAATCTTGTCGACCACGCCGACAGCTTCGAGGTCGGCTGCAGTCACAGCTGGAACACCCGGATCGTCTGGAACCCCGACAAGGAAGCGTTCGGGATGGTCTGCGCCACGGACAACGAATGCCGTATCGCGCAACCAGATCCCTATGAGACGGTCGCCTTCGGCGTCTGCGACGGCACCCTCTTCGGCGGCGACCTCATCTACACCGGCGATGGTCCGCACTACTGGACCGCCTGGAGCCAAGGCGGCGAGATCCGCTTGGAGCACTTCGATCCGAACTCCAACTCCATCGAGACGGGAATCGAATCCGCGCATCCGCACCTCGTCAACTACGGGCAGGGCCTCATGTTGCTGGCCTGGGAGGACGGCGACGGCATCGCCGCTCGAATCCTGAACTCTGGCAGCGGCACCGCCGTAGGAGATGATTTCTCGATCGACGTACCTGACCACAACTTCCAGGCGTTCAAGGCCTACGACGACGGCAGCGTCGCCTATCCCGCCGCGGGCGGCGACGGCACTATCCAGATCGCGCGGGTGATGCCCTACAGCGGCTGACCTGCCGACTCACAAGCCGAACATTGAATAGTGACAATGAAGGTGAACTCTGCTAGCGTTCGTGAAATCGTTCTTAAGAACGTTCTCAACGACGAGGACAGGGGCCGCCCATGCCTGCGAAGCGATCGAGCCTGGCGCTCGTGGCCGCTCGCGCCGGGGTCTCGGTCGCCTCCGTCTCGCGAGTCCTCAACGGGGGCTCGGCTTCTGAAGAACTGACCCGCAAGGTCCGCGAGGCGGCCGACGCCCTCGGCTACGTCCCCGACGCCAGCGCCCGTACCCTCCGCACTGGACGCACCGACCAGATCGCGCTCGCGGTAGCCGACGTCGGCAACCCCGTCTATGTGCAGATGATGCGGGCCGTCACCGGCGTGGTCGCCAAAGCCGACTACCGACTCGTGGTGTCCTCCACCGGAAGCGACCCGCAAGACCAGATCGACCTGCTCCGCAGCCTCAACCGCGGCTACGCCGACGGCCTCCTCCTCAGTCCACTGCGGATCACCCCGGAACTCGTCGACGCCATGCGGTCGAGCCGACTGCCGATCGCGGTGATCGGCTCGCTCCCCGACGACGTAGCGCTCGACAACGTGCGCGCCGATTCGGCTACGGGCATCGGTCTCGCCGTCGAGCACCTGGTCGCCTGCGGCCGCCGCCGGATCGCGCTCGTGAACGGCCCCGTCGACACCGTCCCCGGCTCGGCCCGCCTCGCCGGGTACCTCGCCGCCGCCGACCGCTTCGACCTGCCCGTCAAACCCGAACTCCAGGTCACCGCAACGGGGTTCACCTACCGTGCCGGGCGCAAGGCCGTCGCCGAACTCCTCGCGCGCTCCACACCGGACGCGATCGTGTGCGCCAACGACCTCCTCGCCGTTGCGGCGTTGAAGGAACTCGCCGCCGCCGGGGCCCGCGTCCCCGACGACGTGTCCGTGGTCGGCATGGACGACACCGACACCGCCGAACTCGCCACGCCCTCACTCACCAGTGTGGACCTCGGCTCCGCAAAACGCGCCGCGGCCGCCGCGAAACTGCTCGTCCGCCGCATCGCCGACCCCGCCGCCCCCGTCCGCAGGCTCGTCATCCCCCCGAGCCTGTCGCTCCGCGAATCGACCCCGCAGGAGACCGCCCGATGACCACCCCTCCACCCTTGCGCCGCAGGCGCTCCACCGAAGGCCGCGAGGCCTGGCTGCTCGTCCTCCCCGCCCTCCTCCCCGTCATGATCTTCAGCGTCTACCCCCTCGTCTACGGCGTCCTCCTCGGCTTCACCGACGCCGAAGCCGGGCTCAACACCGAGACGCACGCCAACGGCCTCGCGAACTACGTCGAACTCGCCGGGAACGGCCTGTTCTGGGAGTCGTTCAAGATCGGCCTGGTCTGGGCCTTCAGCGTCACGATCCTGCAGTTCCTCGCCTCGCTCGGCCTGGCCCTGCTCCTCAACCTCGACCTGCGGCTGCGCTGGCTCGCCCGCACCCTCGCCCTCATCCCGTGGGCCATGCCGCCGGTGATCATCGCGATCATGTGGCAGCTCATGCTCAACCGCAACTACGGCCCCGTCAACCGCACGCTCGGCGCCCTCGGCCTCCCCGACGGCATCAACTGGCTCGGCGAGGCCTCGACCGCGCTGCCCGTCGTCATCATCGTGGGCGTCTGGGCCGGGATGCCGCAGACGACGATCACGCTCCTGGCCGGACTCCAGTCCGTGCCCGCCGAACTCGGCGAAGCGGCCGCGATCGACGGCGCGAGCACCTGGCGCCGCTTCTGGCACGTCACGCTGCCTTCCCTGCGGCCCATCGTCATCGCCATCACCACCCTCGACCTGATCTGGAACTTCAACTCCTTCGCGCTGGTCTTCGTGCTCACCGCCGGGGGCCCCGGCGGGACCACGATGCTGCCGAGCCTGTTCGCCTACAACGAGGCCTTCCGCTACGGCAACTTCGGGTACGCGGCGGCCATGGGCAACGTCATGGTCATCGTGATCGGCGCGTTCCTGTTCTTCTACCTGCGCGGCCAGATGCGGAGGCGCCTCCAATGACGACAGCCCCGAAGACCTTGGGCCGCAACCCGTTCGCCCGCCCCCTCCAGTACCTCGCCCTCCTCGCCTACATGTGCTTCCTCGGGTTCCCGCTCGTGTTCCTGCTGACCACCGCGTTCAAGACCCCGCAGGAACTGCGCTCGCCCGACGCCGGGCTCCTCCCGCAGCAGCTCGACTTCGACAACTTCACGTCCGCCATCGACAAGGCCGATCTCTTCACCGCCGCAGGCAACAGCCTCCTCGTCGCGGTCACGACCACCGCGATCGTCACCGCCGTCTCCCTGCCCGCCGCCTACGCCCTCGTCCGCTTCCGAACGAGGCTCCGGGCGGCGGCCACCGGCTGGATTCTCCTCAGCCAGGTCTTCCCGTTCATCCTCATCATCATCCCGCTGTTCCTGCTGCTCAAGGACATCGGACTCGTCAACACCCTCCTCGGCCTCGTCCTCGTCTACGCCGTCTGGGCCCTGCCCTTCGCGCTGTGGATGCTCCAGGGCTACGTCGCCGCCATCCCCGTCGAACTCGAAGAGGCCAGCGCGGTCGACGGCGCCGGCCGCCTCAAGACCCTCGCCCGGATCGTGCTGCCCCTGCTCGCCCCGGGCCTGGTCGCCACCAGCCTGTTCACGTTCATCAACTCCTGGAACGAGTTCTTCTTCGCGCTCGTGCTCATACAGGACCCGGACATGCAGACGCTGCCGCTCGCGCTGGCGCGCTTCCTCGGCGCCGAGGGCCAGGTCGAGCTGGGCCAGCTCGCGGCGGCCGCGCTCCTGTCGTGCATTCCGAGCCTCGTGTTCTTCCTGCTCATCCAGAAACGGCTCACGGCCGGACTCCTCAGCGGCGCGGTCAAGGGCTGACCCCCTTACCCGCCCGTGCCTACCGAAAGAGAGAAACCATGCGCACTCGCAACAGCGCCGTCGCGGGCGTACTGGCACTGCCACTCGCATTGACCGGCTGCTCCGCCTTCGGCGTGGGCGGCGACGACACCGACGCCTCGACGATCACGTTCCAGTCGCTCGCGTTCCAGGACACGACGATCAAGGCGACCGAGGAGATCGTCGCCGCCTGGAACGAGGCGAACCCCGACACGCAGGTGGAGCTGGTGCAGGGCAGCTGGGACAACGTGCACGACCAGCTGGTGACCCAGTTCCAGGGCGGCACCGCGCCTGACGTGATCCACGACGAGTCGGCGGACATCATGGGCTTCGCCGAGCAGGGGTACCTGGCCGATATCGGCCCGTACCTGAGCGAGGACGTGAAGTCCGCGGTCTCGGAGGACGTGTGGCAGTCGGTGACCTCCGCGAGCGGGGTGGTGGTGGCCGCCCCGACCCTGCTCCAGTCCTATGTGGTGTTCGTGAACACCGACGCGTTCGTGGATGCGGGCGTGGAGGTCCCGGCCGGTGCGACCCTGGGCTGGGACGAATTCCAGGCGCTCGCGAAGGAACTGACGGCTGACGGGAAGTACGGGGTGGGCTGGGGCATGCAGCAGCCGACCGCCGCCGTCATGAGCCTGTCCCTCGGCTTCGGCGGCACGTACTTCTCCGGTGAAGGCGACGCCGTGGAGATCGCGGTGGGGGAGCACGAGCTCGCCGTGCCCGAGCGCATCCACGCGATGGCCTATGACGACCAGTCCCTCGACCCGGTCTCGCTGACGCAGAGCGGTTCCGACGTGCTGCCGGGCTTCTTCGACGGGAAGTACGCGATGTACGTGGCGGGCAACTACGTGGCCCAGCAGATCACCGAGTCGGCCCCCGAGGGCTTCAACTGGGGCGTGCTGCCGCCGCTCGCGGGCACGGCGGGCTCGGCGCAGGCCGCGAACCCGCAGACGATGTCCGTTGCGGCCGAGAGCGACAACGTGGAGGGCGCGGCCGCGTTCATCGACTTCTTCATGCAGGCCGAGCATCAGGCGAAGCTCGCCGAAGGCGACTGGCTCATCCCGGCCTCCAGCGACGCCCGCACCCAGGTCGCCGAGAACACGGCGGGGGAGAACGGCTGGGAGGCCATCCTCGCCTCCGGTGAAGGGCTCACGGCCGCGCCGTTCCAGTCCGCTGTGAACTATCCGCAGTGGAAGGACCAGTACGCCACCCCCGCCCTCCAGCAGTACCTGGCCGACGAGATCAGCGCCGAGGAGCTGGCTACCCAGCTCACCGACGGCTGGAACGAACTGGGCTAGCACGAACTCCGCCGGGGCCGGCGCCCTTAGGGCCCCTTGTCGGGGCCCCGGCGGGCGCTATCCGGCCCATTTGCCCGCTCGCTGCGTTGTCGGCCTTTCAGATACAACCCCGGTATCTGAAAGACCTTCCGCCTTGCGAGCGAACAAATGGACTCGGATACCGCCTCGCCAGGGCCCCGACAAGGGGCCCTAAGCCCCGGCGGACTCCGAAACCGAAAAGGAGACACATGGACACCTTGACCGGCAAGGCGACCGGAGCCCTCGCGGGAGCGGCGGTGGGCGACGCGCTCGGCGGTGCGGCCGAAGGGAACACGCCCGAGGCCATCCAGGCCCGCTACGGCGGCTTCATCGAGGGGATCGTGCCCCCGTTCTTCGAGGACTGGCGCAACGCCCGCCCGATCGCCCCGTACCACAAGGGCGACGGGCACATCACCGACGACACCTTGATGACCACGGCCCTCGTCGACGTGTACGCGGCCGTGCGCGGCCACCTCGACGCGCACGCGATCGCCGAGCACTTCGTGCCGCTCCTCATCGGCGACAAGCGCTGGATTCCCGAGTTCGAGTCCGAGGCGCTGCTGCTGCACCGGATCTTCCTCGCCGAGAAGTGGCTCGTGGCCCGTCTCCACTACGGCCACATCGACCCCCGCGAGGCCGGGGTCGGCAACATCGTGAACTGCGGCGCGACCATGTACGTCGCGCCCGTCGGCATCGTCAACGCCGGGGACCCCGACGCGGCCTACGCCGAGGCGGTCGACATCGCCGGCGCGCACCAGTCCAGCTACGGCCGGGAGGCCGCCGGAGTCTACGCGGCGGCCGTCGCCGAGGCCATGCGCCCTGAATCCGATGTGGACGCGATTGTCGCGGCGGCACTGCGGCTCGCCAAGGACGGCACCCGCGACGCGATCGCCGCCGTCGCCGAAGCCGCCCAGGGCATTCGCGACTGGCGCCACGGCCTTGCCGACCTGCGCCGCGCCGTCGAGCCCTTCGACACCGTCGGCCCCGACTACCGCGCCCCAGCACGCGACGCCCGCATCCCCAGCCGCACCAAGGCGATCGAAGAACTCCCGATCGCCCTCGGCCTGCTCATCGCCACCGGCGGCGACTACCGCGAAGCGGTCCTCGGCGCGGTCAACTACGGCCGCGACTCCGACTCGATCGCCGTCATGGCCGGGTCGATCGCCGGAGCCCTCGGCGGCCTCGGAGCCGTCCCGACCGAATGGATCGAGGGCGTCAGCGAAGGCAGCCGCACCGACGTCACCGCCACCGGCCCCGTGATCGCCGCCGCCGCCCGCGACATCTGGGCCGCCGACGCCGAACGCGCCGCCCGCGTCGCCAAGGCCCGCACCGCCTTCACCGGAGCCGCCGCATGATGCGCCTGTCCTGGACCCAGCCCGAAGACCTCCTCCCGCACGCCCTCGCCGCCGCCGACCTCGACGGCCGCGACGCTGCCGCCATCCGTGAACGCTGGCTCGCCACAAGCGGTACGGCCACACCGGCCACCAGCGGCGCCTCGCCCGAACCCGCGCCCGAACCGCTGCGGGCCCTCGCGCGCGAGCTCATGGACGAGCTCGACCGGGTCCCCGATCTCGAACGCCTCCAAGCCGACGAGCCCGACGACCTCACCGCCACCTTCGCCAGCGCCGCCGTCCCGCACCTGCCGCAGAACGCCCCGGCCGACCGTGCCGACCGCGTCCACGGCGCCTGGCTCGGCCGCGCCGCCGGGTGCCTCCTCGGCAAACCCGTCGAGAAGCTGCCGCTCGAAGGCATCCGCGCGATCGCCCGCGCCACCGGCAACTGGCCGCTGCGCACCTACTTCACCGAACACGGCCTCGACCCAGCGACCGCCGCCCAGTACCCCTGGAACCGCCGCAGCCGCCCCACCAGCCTCGCCGAGAACATCGACGGGATGCCCGAGGACGACGACCTCAACTTCCCGCTCATCGCCCTCCACCTCCTCGAACGCCACGGCCGCGCCTTCACCACCGCCGACGTCGCCCAGGCCTGGCTCGACCTCCTCCCTGCGGGCCGGGTCTTCACCGCCGAGCGCATCACCTACCGCAACCTCCTCGACGGCCGCGAACCCGAGGCCGCAGGCCGGGTCGGCAATCCGTTCCGCGACTGGATCGGCGCCCAGATCCGCACCGACCTGTACGGCTGGGCCAGTCCCGGCGACCCCCGCGAAGCCGCCCGCCTGGCCTGGGCCGACGCGCGACTCAGCCACGGCCGCAACGGCCTCTACGGCGCCGTCTTCGCGGCCGCCGCCAGCGCCGCAGCCGTCACGGGCGCGTCCGTCGCCACGAGCATCGCCGCCGGGCTCGCCCTCGTCCCGCCCCGCAGCCGCTACGCCAAAGCGATCCGGCGAGGCCTCGAACTCGCCCACGGCGAACTCGGCGACGAAGCCGCGATCGACCTGCTCCACGACGAGTACGGCCACCTCCACTGGGTGCACGTCCTCAACAACGCCGCGCTCCTCGCGTTCGCCCTCGCGCGCGGCTCCGGAGACTTCGAGCGCACCGTCACCCTCGCCGTCTCCGGCGGCTGGGACACCGACTCGACGGGCGCTACCGCAGGCTCGATCGCGGGAGCAGCGACCGGCGCCGCGAAACTCCCGGCTCACTGGATCGCGCCACTCGACGACCGGCTGGCCACGTCTGTGCCAGGCTTCGCAGGGGCGCGATTCACCGCCCTAGCGATTCGGACAATGGAGGTAACCCAATGAGCGTCGTCGTCATCGGAAGCGCGAACCTCGACCTGGTCTACGAGGTCGAGCGCATCCCCGCCCCCGGCGAGACGGTCCTGTCGCGCGGCTCCGCGTCCTTCCCCGGCGGCAAAGGCAACAACCAGGCGATCGCGGCCGCCCGCGCCGGGGCCGAGACGAAGTTCATCGTCGCGCTCGGCAGCGACGCCGCAGGCGACCGCCTCGCCGGGCAGGCCCGGAACGCCGAGATCACGCTCCTGGACCGCCGCGTGGACGCCCCGACCGGGACGGCCGTGATCTTCGTGGACCGCAAGGGCGAGAACTCGATCGTCGTGAACTCGGGCGCGAACGCCGAACTCGTGGACCTCACCCCAGAGGAACTCGCCGAGATCGCCGCAGCCGACGTCCTCGTCCTCCAGCTCGAGACGCCGCTGCCCACCGTGACCGCCGCCATGCACGCGGCCCGCGCCGCCGACACCGTCGTGGTCCTCAATGCCGCGCCGAGCGGCTCGTTCCCCGTAGAGCTGCTGAGCCAGGTCGACGTCCTCATCGTCAACGAGCACGAGGCCGCCGAACTCGCTGGTGAACCGGCCGGGACCGGCGAGCGCTCCCTCATGTCCGTCCTCACCTCGCACGGCTGCGACGTGGTCATCACCCTCGGCTCCGAAGGCGCGTTCGTCGGCGGCCACGGCACCGTCCCGGTGAAGGTCCCCGCCTTCCCCGTCGAGGTCAAGGACACCACCGGCGCGGGCGACGTGTTCGTGGGCGCCTTCGCCGCCACCCTCGACCACACCATCACCGCCGAACGCTCCCTTGTGGAAGCCACCGAGTTCGCGACCGCCGCCTCCGCCCTCGCCGTCCAGCGAAAGGGCGCGGGACCCTCCATCCCCACAGGAACGGAGGTGCACAAGTTCCTTGCCTCCCAATGACTTCAACCCCCTCATCCCCAGGCCGCTCGACCTGCCGACCCACCTGCCGCCCGGCGGCCGGATCGACCCTGACAAGGGCGACGTAGCGAAGATCTTCGCCGCACCCGAAGACCCCGCCGACTGGCCCCGCTGGCGGGCCGACCTCGCCGCCTGGCGCGAGGAGGCCCGCCCACTCTTCGCCCCCCACCGTCACGCCTCCTGCCCCCCCCACAACCCCTCGGTG
>NZ_JBVJHZ010000073.1:0-9791 GCF_055586545.1 Glycomyces sp. NPDC050141
TTAATCGTGGCAAGGGGCGGGAAAAGAGAGGAGAAAAACGAGGGGGGGGGGGGGGGGGGGAAAAAAGAAAAAAAAAAAAAAAAAAAAAAAAACAACCCCCCCCCCCCCCCCCCCCCCCCCCCCCCTCTTCGGCTGCGTTGCGGGCGTTACTGCTGCGGCGCCTGCGGCCACGGGTTCTGCTGGGTCGCCGGAGCCTGCGGGGCCTGCGGCTGCACGGCCGGCTGGGTCCCGGTCGCATAGCCCTGCGGCGCTGCCGGAGCGGCGGGGGCGGCGGGACGCGCGGCGGCGGCCGAGCCGGGGACCATGACCGCACCGGCGGCGAACAGGCCGTACGCGGCGACGAGCAGGAGCGCGCCGATCCAAGCGGACGGGTCGGAGGCGGAGTCGCCGTCGCCCAGAGCCAGGACCGTGAACAGGAGCCGCGCCAGGAAGATCGCGGCGCCGACCACCGCGAGGGTCTTCCACAGGTTCCGCAGCTTCTCACCGGTGAACAGCGTCAGCGCGAACATGACGATGACGGCCACCAGGATCGACTGGATGCCGCCGCTGATCTCGCCGATCACGAACGCCGACAGGACCGTGCCCTCGCCGAACTCGCTGGAGCCGCCGGAGCTGGTTCCGGCGATGAGGCCGGCGAGGACCAGGGCGCCGAGGCCGGAGAGGCCGAGGATCGCGGGCATGGAGGGCACGCCGAGCTTGTCGAACAGCGACGGGGCCGGGGGAGCGTAGGCGGCGTACTGCTGCTGGGCCTGGTACTGCGCCTGCGGCGAGGCGTAGGGCGCCTGGGGGTAGGCCGGTTGCTGGGGCTGGCTCTGCGGATACCCCGCACCTGATTGCTGTTCACTCATGCCCTCATCATGCCTTGAGCGGGCAAATGGACGCACACGGGTTGCGGGCGCCCCCGCCTGCGCCGGGACGCCGGTCCCCGGTGGCGGCCCGACCCGCCTCGGGCCCTTCCGGTCTCAGGGAGTGAGGGCTCCGGCACGGATTCGCGGGCGTCAACCGCAGCGCCGCACGCGCTCGAACCCGTAGGCTGGAAACATGTCGCAACGTCTCCGTCCCGTTTCGCCTATTTGGGTGGCAGGCCGTCCGCAGCACGGCGAGGAGGAGTTCTTCGTCACGCACCCCTACGACGAGTCCCCTGTAGGCGCCACGTCCTGGGCGACCGCCGGGCAGGTGGAGGCCGCCGTCGCCGCCGCCTCGGGCGCCGCACGCGAATGCGCGGCCCTGCCCGCGCACGTGAGGGCCGAGGCGCTGGAGCACGTGCGCCGCCGCCTCGACGAGGAGGCCGAGACCTGCGCCGAGCTCATCACCGCCGAGTCGGGCAAGCCGATCGCGTGGGCGCGCGTCGAAGTGAAGCGGGCGGTCTCGACGTTCCGGTGGGCCGCCGAGGAGGCGCGGCGGTTCGCGGGCGAGGTGCAGCGGCTCGACACCGACGCGAACGCCGAGGGCCGGCTGGCGCTGGTGCGGCGGTTCCCGCGCGGGCCCGTGCTCGGCATTACGCCGTTCAACTTCCCGCTGAACCTGGTGGCGCACAAGGTGGGTCCGGCGATCGCGGCCGGGTGCCCGATCGTCGTCAAGCCGGCCCCGGCGACGCCGCTGTCCGCGCTGCACCTCGGGGCGCTGTTCTCCGAGACCGACCTGCCGCCCGCGATGCTCTCGGTCCTGCCGGTCCCCAACCACCGGGCCGAGCAGCTCGTGGACGACCCGCGGCTGCCCGTCGTCTCCTTCACCGGGTCCGCGCCGGTGGGCAGACAACTACTGCGGCGCGTCCCCGACAAGCACGTGACCCTCGAACTGGGCGGGAACGCCGCCGTCGTCGTCGCCGCCGACTACCCGAAGCGGGACTGGGCGGCCGAGCGGATCGCGATGTTCGGGAACTACCAGGCCGGGCAGTCGTGCATCGCCGTGCAGCGCGTGTTCGTCGAGGCGCCCGCCTACACCGACATGGCCGCCCGCATAGTCGAGCAGGTCAAGGCCCTGCCCTCGGGCGACCCGAACGACCCGTCGTGCAAAGTCGGGCCGCTCATCAGCGCCGACGCGGCCGCGCGGGTCGAGGCGTGGATCGAGGAAGCGGTCGACGAGGGCGCGAAGGTCCTGTGCGGCGGCACGCCGCGCGAGGGCTCGCTCGTGGAGCCGACGGTGCTCGCGAACGTGCGCCCGGACGCGAAGGTGCTGCGCGAAGAGGTGTTCGGGCCGGTGCTCGTGCTCGCGAGCGTCGAGAGCTTCCAGGCCGGGCTCGACGCCGTCAACGACTCCCGGTACGGGCTGCAGGCCGGGGTGTTCACCGAGAGCCTGCCGCAGGCGATGCTCGCGCACCGCACGCTGGACGTTGGCGGCGTGGTCATCGGCGACGTGCCTTCGTTCCGGGCCGACCAGATGCCGTACGGCGGGGTCAAGGGCTCCGGTGTCGGCCGCGAGGGCGTGCGGTGGGCGATGGAGGACTACACGGTCGAACGCGTGCTCGTCCTTCCGGACACTCTTTGAGCCGCTGAACCGGGCGGCCGGGCACCGGCGGCCACGGCGGTGCGCGAACGCGGCGGACGATGCCGGACCTCGCACCGGTGACGGGCGGGGGCGTACAACCACACCCGTGCGCGCTGAGCTGCGATATTCCTTACTCGCCGGCGACCCCGGATCGCCCGCGTGTTGACAACCCCCTATAGCGTGGCCGACATGACTGTCCCTCCGAATTACGGTCCCCCGCCGGAGCAGCCGCAAACCCCCGGCTACGGGTACCAGTCGCCCTACGGCGGCGGCCAGAACCCTTACGGCAGCCAGCCGCAGCAGCCCCAGTACGGCGCAGGCGCCGGACAGCAGCCGCCTTACGGCAGCGGCGGAGGCCAGCCCCCTTACGGCCAGGACCCCGGCAGCCCTTACGGCGGCCCCGTCCTCCCGCCCGAACCGCCCAAGCGGAACCTCGGGCTCATCGGCGGCATCGTCGTCGGCGCCACCGTCCTCGTGCTCGGCGCCGTCCTGCTCGTCACGATGAACATCAAGGGCAAGGAAGACGACACCTCGGCCGACGGCGGCGACGACACCTCCGAGTCGGCGTCCGAGAACGACAACACGCCCGACGAGGACGCGACCACGCCCGCCGAGGAGTCCGGCTCCGAAGTCGGGCAGTGCCTCGCGTACGAGTACGACGTCGAAGGCAGCGGCTTCCCGCTCGTCGACTGCGCCGACGCGACCGCGTTCTGGGAGATCACCGCCCAGTCCTACGACGTCACCGACATCGCCGTCGACGACGAGGGCTACGTCGTCGACACCGCGCCGGTGTACGAGCTCTGCGGCGAGGGCTGGGGCGCGAACCAGCTCGGCAAGGCGTGGACCCACTGGGACTACGTGTACTCCTCGGGCACCCTCGAATCGCTGTACTGCCTCGAAGCGGTCGGCAACCCCGACCCGGCCGAGCCCGAGCACCTGCCGATCATGCCCGACGTGGGCGACTGCTTCGACGACGCCGACCGGTGGTGGAGCATCGACTGCGGCTCCGACCTGGCGCTCTACACCGTCGTCGACACCATCATGCTGCCCGAGCCGGTCAAGGACATGTCCGACGAGGACGCCGAAGCCGAAGGCACCAACTGCGGCACCGACTACTACTGGGAGATGACCGACGGGGAGAGCCGCACCTACGGCATCCTCTGCGGCGACAAGGTCTAGACGCTGAATCGTCGAAAGGACCGGGCGGCCTGAGGCCGCCCGGTCCTTTCGACGTTCCAGGGGTAAGGGAACGGCGGCGCGAACCCCTCGATCGCGCCGCCGTAGGTGTTGGGGTCTAGCCGAAGCGGCCGGTGATGTAGTCCTCGGTGCGCGAGTCGGACGGGTTCGAGAACAGGCGCTGGGTCTCGTCGAACTCGACGAGGAAGCCGTACCGCTCGCCCGCGTCGTCGATCGCCGCCGAGAAGAACGCGGTCGCGTCTGAGACGCGCGCGGCCTGCTGCATGTTGTGCGTGACGATCACGATGGTGTAGTCGCGCACCAGCTCGCTCATGAGCTCCTCGATGCGCGCGGTCGCGATCGGGTCGAGCGCCGAGCACGGCTCGTCCATGAGCAGGACCTCCGGCTGCACGGCGATCGCGCGGGCGATGCACAGGCGCTGCTGCTGCCCGCCCGAGAGCGCCAGGGCGCTCTTCTTGAGGTTGTCCTTGACCTCGTCCCACAGGGCCGCGCCGCGCAGGGCCTGCTCGACGCGGTCGGCGAGGTTGTCCTTCATGCCGTTGATCCGCAGGCCGTACGCGACGTTGTCGAAGATCGACTTCGGGAACGGGTTGGCCTTCTGGAAGACCATGCCGATGTGGCGGCGCACCGCGATCGGGTCGACGCCCGAACCGTAGATGTCCTGGCCGTGGAAGGAGATGCTCCCGGAGACCTTCGCGCCCGGGATGAGGTCGTTCATGCGGTTGATCGAGCGGAGCACCGTCGACTTGCCGCAGCCCGAGGGGCCGATCATCGCGGTGATCTGGTTGCGCGCCACCGGCAGGGACACGTCGCGGACGGCGTGCGAGCGCCCGTAGTGGATGTCGACGCCCTTGAGGTCGATGACCGTGTCGGTCTGCGTCGGGGTGAAGAGCGACCCCTGCGCTGCGCCGCGCACGGCGCGGCCCGGGGCGAGGCCCGCGATGGGGGCCTGGGCGCGGGTACCAGTCTCGTTCACGCTCACGCGAACTCCAATCACCGAAAGTCAACCGCCGTTAACGTGTTCTGCCCTCATGGAACGCCATGCAAGTGCACGGAGGTGAACGTGAAGGTGAACTGAGAGTGAATGGAGTGCAGTACTGGTCGCAGCCGTCAAGGCGGCGTTCACGGCCGTTCGGGCGCGATCAGGCGTGAAACGACGCGGTCAGGCGTGCTCGGGGGGCAGCAGCTCGTCGTTCGGGTAGCCGCCGAGCAGGTCGTCGGAGGCGGTGAGCGTGAACTCCTCCGCGACCCCGACCTGGCCGATGTCGACCGACCCGGCCACGTCCCCGTCCTCGGCGAGCTCCATGAGCATCCCGCGGACCACCGGCGCCGGGACGCCCGCGTCCTCCGCGAGCGCCGCGAGACTCACGCGCACCGTGGCCGACTTCGCGCCGCCGGGCAGCGTGAAGCGGCCCTCGTCGTCGAACTCGTAGTCGATGCCGCCGACGCGGCGGATCGCGATCGCCGTGAGCTCCTCGAGGTCCCCGCGCTGGTCGGCGGCCTCCTCGATGGCCTCGACCTTGTCGAAGGCGAGCACGTCGAACGGGTTGGTGTACAGCAGCGGCGCGACGTACAGCTTCCCCTCGCGCATCTCGGAGCGGTACAGGCCGAGGGCGAGCAGGAACTCCAGGAGGTCGCGCACGGTGTGCGGGACGGGCAGGCCCGCGCGGCGGCAGTGGGTGGTGAAGGTGTCGATGCGCTCGCTGCGCTCGGCGGTGGCCCGGTCGTACTCCTCGCGGGCCTCCTTCTCGATGACCTCCTGGGACGCGCCCAGGTGGTGCTCGGAGGCCTCGGCGATCCAGTCGTCGACGTCGCCCGGGTCGCACCAGACTGGCTCGTTCCAGATGTCGTCCTCGGGGAAGGCGTCGGCCCACCAGCTCGCCGGGAACAGGTTCACAGAGGGGACGGTGCGGAACAACTCGATGCTGCACGGCATGATGCGAATCCACGCGGGGTGCATCGGGGCTTGGACGGGGCCGGACTCGTCGCCGAAGGGCCTCTCGAAAGATTCCACATATCGACGTTAGCAGCGAGGTGCGACGCGGCCGCGCCGCTGGGGCGCGACTTCGCTTTCAGCGTACTGGCGCGGTGGGAGCCGTCCCGGCGCGGTGATACCAGGAGTTGCTCAGTGCCCGTTGAGTGCCCGATTGCGACGCACCCGGGGGTGCGCCGGCGCCGGGACGGCCCTTCGCGGCTAGCCGTTCAGGCGAGTGAGGTCGGGCTCGAACTCGGCGAGGCTGCCGGCGTATTCGGGGGTGAGGTACTCGAGGGTGCGGACCTGCTGCTCCAGCAGCTTGCCCACGGTGACGATCTGATCGGCGGCGTTGAGCACCAGCCAGTGCTCGTACTCGGAGTAGCGTTCTTCCACCGGCGCCAAGGTCACAGCGGTTTCCTCCCTGATAGGACGTGCTTGCAGTGCGATCCGAACAACGTAATGCGCCGTGAGGACGACGCGGATTCATGACACGCTGCGGGCAGGTGAAATACCAGCTGCCGCAGGAGATCACACCCGTTCGGGCTCAGGCGCGCAGTACGAGGCGGAGGGTCGAGACGCCGTCGTCGGCAATCTCGATCGGCACGCCCCAGTCCTGGCGGGTGAGGTGGCACGCGGGGTGCTCGGCCTCGGCGTCGCACGTCGCCGCCTGCGCGACCACCTGCAGGACGCCCTGCCCGATGCCGTCCGCGAGCACGAGGTCGCGGCCGAGCTCCTCGCCCTTGCCCGCGCCCTCGGCGAGGAGCTGGGGCGGGTCGGCCGAGACGGTGACCTGGATCGGGGAGCCGTAGGTGTAGTCGAGCTTCTGGCCCGCGGCGGGCTCGAAGAGCACTTCGAGGCGCAGCGCGCCGGGCGCGACCTTGGTGCGCTTGCGCGTGACCCGGTGGTGCTGCCCGGAGACGGCGGCCTCGCCGAGATCGGGCGCGGTGAGGCGGTGCGCGGCCGACTCGACGACGAGGACCCTGCCGCCCAGGACGATCACGTCGCTGGGCTCGGCGAGGTCGGAGGCGAGGGTCGACACCGTCCGGGCCTCGGGGTCGTAGGCGCGCAAGGCGCCGTTGTAGGTGTCGGCGACCGCGATACGCCCGTCAGGGAGCACGGCGAGGCCGAGCGGGTGCTGCATGAGGGCGTCGGCGGCGGGGCCGTCCACGTGCCCGAAGTCGAAGAGGCCCTGGCCGACCGCGGTGTGCATCGTCCCGTGCTCGACGTACCGGAGCGCGGAGGTCTCGGAGTCGACGAGCCAGAGCCGGTCGCCGTCGGCGGCGAGGCCGGAGGGCTGGGCCATCCAGACCTGGTCCAGCGGACCGTCCTTGAGGCTCTCGACGGTGGTCCCGGCGTAGACCCCGGTGGTGCGGGCGGCCGAGTCGAAGTACCAGAGCTGGTGGATGCCGGCCATGGCGACGACCAGCTTGCCCTCGAACCAGGCGAGGTCCCAGGGCGAGGAGAGGTCGACGTCGAGCGCGCTGTCGGTGCCGTTGTCCATGCGCCACTGCTTGCCGGTCCCGGCGACGGTGGTGACGTGCCCGTCGGCGAGGCGGACGCCGCGCAGAAGGTGGTTCACGGTGTCGGCGACGACGAGGTCGTAGCCGACCGCGGCGGCGGTCTCGGCCGGCAGGAGCGCGAGGCCCTGCGGCTCGTTGAAGCTCGGCGCGGTGCCGTCGGCGCGGCCGCGCTCGCCGGTGCCGATCACGTCGACCACCGTTTCGAGGTCGGGGGCGAGGCGGACGAGGCGGTGGCGGGCGGAGTCGGTGACGAGGACATCGCCGCCGGGCAGCTCGATCGCCTTGCCGGGGAAGCGGAGTGTGGTCTCGGCTGGCGCGGCGGCGACGTACAGCGATTCGGTAGTGTCGAGTGTTCCACCGGCAGTGTGTTCAGCGACCAGGTCGCCCACGATCGCATCGAGCGCTTCAAGATGCCCCTCGCCTGCCATCGTTGCGACCACGTACCCCGCAGGATCGATCACCACCAGCGTCGGCCAAGCCCGTGCAGCGAACGCATCCCAGGTCGTCAGGTTCGGGTCGTCGAGGACGGGGTGCTCGACGCCGTAGCGCTCGACGGCCGCGGCGAGCGCCTTCGGATCCCGTTCATGCTCGAACTTCGGGGAGTGGACGCCGACGATGACGAGCGCGTCGCCGTACTTCTCCTCGAGCGGACGGAGCTCATCGAGCACATGGAGACAGTTAATACAACAAAAGGTCCAAAAATCTACAATGGTGACGCGACCTTTGAGGTCGGCCAAAGAGAGATTCCGGCCACCAGTGTTCAACCAAGAGCGCCCTCGCAGCTCGGCGGCGCGGACTCGAGCGGGCTTCGTCATGACTCCAAGGCTGCCACCGTCGAGGCAGGGAGCCTAGTAGATCGAGAACTCCGTCACGTCATGGGTACGGCCGTGGTGTCGGCTGCTGCCCATACGATCACCACTCTCGAATCACCATCGAACCTGACGCCGACACGGCCCGGCCGCACGTCCACCCGGTCGACGAACAATGCGAGGATGCTCCTTCGCTCTTCCAGAGACTCGGCACTCGCGACCATCTGCACAAGCGCCTCTTTTTGGCTCGCTGGTCGACTCATCAGCGGCAGCGAGGCACGCTCTGCCGCCTCACGGAGGTACGCAAGGCGCTCGCGCATCCTGCTTGCGATCTCCGAATAGCGGTCGACGCCCTTTTCACCGTCGAACTCGCCTCGTAGATACCTGGCTTCCTCGAGATCGGATCTTCGCTGCTCGAACGCCGAGATCTCCTCTTGAATCGCGTCGCGCCTGCTGTAGAGCTCGGGATGGTTTCGTCTGGCAATCCGCTCGAGAGCGATCTCCATCAACGGGTCTCCGTGCTGCAGCACCAGCACCCGGGACCGGACCGTTTCCTCGACGTATCGGTCGAAGCTCGTGACCTGCACGGAAACACCGTCACAATCGCGACCCATTCGATGCCGCGAGCACTGGTACGAGGTCCCGGCCTTGCTCATCCGAGACCCGCAACGGGCGCAACGGGCAAGACCTGTCAGCAGAGCGGGCCTGCGGTCCTGAACCTTCCGATTGCCTGCGAACGATAGAGTCCGACGCTCAATCTTCTCGAGGATGAGGTCGCGCTCCTCGACTCCGATGACACCCTCACCGATGCGAACAGGCTCCAGTGTCACCGGGTCGATGTAGGGGTGCACACGATGTCCGTACTTTCGGGTGCCGTCCATGGACACGGTCGTCTCCGTCTGCGGCATGATCCCTGCGAATGCGGGCGACCTCAATAGTTGGAGGATCGTCGAAGTGTTCCACTCGCCACCTCTCGGTGATTCGACACCATGAGTATTGAGCAGCCGAGCAATCTCGACCAAGGTCGATCCGGCCAGTGCCTCGTCGGCGATCAGGCGGGCGTAGACAGCGGTCTCCGGATCGGGGACAAGCCGCCTCGTCTCTGGATCCAGCTTGAGCCCGTAAGGAGGGCGGCCCCCGATCCATTTGCCCGCTCCCCGGAGATGCCGTTTGGCACTCGCCACACGCATGCCCGTGTTCTCGGATTCCGCACGAGCGAGATCTGCCAGCATCACCATCGCGTCCCTGGCGGATTTCTCCGCTGTGTCAAGCCGGTCCATCACTGATACGAAACGTGCGCCTGCCTTCTGGAACTCATCCAGGTGCGCGGAAACCTCAGCGATCCCGCGGCGGGACAGCCTGTCGAGCTTCCAGACGATGAGCGCATCGGCCACACCCGCAGTGATAGCCGTGACCGCGTCAGCGAATCCGGTGCGGCGCACCTCCTTGAAGGCGGAGCGTCCACGGTCTACGTGCACCTTGCGTACAGCAAAGCCGTTCTGATCAGCCCATTCTCGACAGTCGGCCTCCTGCTGCTCGATACCGAAGTGTCCTTCTCGGTTCGAGGAAACCCGAAGGTACAGATCGGCTACGTTGCGCTCTGTCATCAGCCGATACTAGCGAATATCCCTCATCGAATCATCACTCGATAGTGTTGAGTACGAGCAATTCAGAGGCAAAGCACCGGGGGGGGGGGGAAAAAAGCGGCCCGATTTCTCCGCGTGGCTTTCCCTGCGGGTTTTTCTTTTCGGTTTTTGTCTCCCTCCCCCCCCGTGGGGTCGCCGGGGAGGGGGAGGAAGTAGA
>NZ_JBVJHZ010000074.1:0-9530 GCF_055586545.1 Glycomyces sp. NPDC050141
CCTGCTCTCCGTCAAGACACAACCCCAACCCCCAACCCCCCCCCCTCCCCCACCCCCAAAAACCCCCACCCACCCCCCCCCCCCCCCCTTTCTGTGGTCCCCCCCCCCCCCCCCCCCCCCCCCCCCCACCGCCCTATGGAGGAGTCCGCTTGTTCGACAATTTCGACCTGATGGTCAGAGCCATGCTGGAGGGCGCGCGGGTCACCGTGGTCGTGACGCTCGCCAGCTTCGCCATCGCCCTGGTGATCGGCATGATCCTGGTGGTCATGCACGTCAGTCCCGCGGCCCCCGCACGCTGGGCCGCCCACGCCTACACGCAGCTGTTCCGGAACGTGCCGCTGCTGGCGGTCCTGTTCATCATGTACTTCGGCCTGCCGTCCATCGGCATCGAGACGACCAGCTGGGGCGTGGGCCTGCTGGGCCTGGGCATGTACACCGGCGCGTTCGTCGGCGAGACCCTGCGCTCGGGCATCAACTCGATCCCGCTCGGCCAGGCGGAGGCGGCCCGTTCGATCGGGCTGACGTTCGGGCAGTCGCTGGGGACCGTGATCCTCCCGCAGGCGTTCCGCGCGGTCATCCCCCCGCTGGGTTCGCTCCTCATCGCCCTGGTCAAGAACAGCGCGCTCGTCTACGCGGTCGGCATCACCGAGCTGTACGCGACCTCGCGGCGCCTCATCGAGGACAACGAGTCGCGGTTCGACCTGTGGGGCGTCATCATCGGCGTGACCGTCAGCTACCTGCTGATCGCCTTCATCCTCAGCTACCTGGTGCGGCTCGCCGAAAAACGCGCCGCCTTCGTCCGATGAGAGGGGTCGACTCATGAGCAGACAACGTGAGAGCACGGTCCTGTTCGACGCGCTCGGCCCCAAGGGCCGCCGGCGCTCGCTGATCGCCTCCATCTTCTCTGGTGCGGCGCTGCTGGGCCTGCTGGCCTGGGGGGCTTGGGAACTGGGCGGGGACGGTTTCTTCGAACCGATGCGGTGGGCCAACCCGCTGGACGCCCTCGTCATCGAGACCACCTGGATTCCGGCGATCCTCAACACCCTGCTGGCGTTCGCGCTCGGTTCGGTCCTGGCGATCCTCCTCGGCGTGGTCTTCGGGTTCGGCCGGATCTCCCGGTTCGCGGCGACCCGCTGGGCCTCAACGGGTTACGTGCAGTTCTTCCGGTCGCTGCCGCTGGTGCTCCTCATCTGGATCTCGTTCACGATCGACGGGCATTTCGGGTTCACCGCGGAGACGTTCGGCTGGGACGGCGACACGCGGCGCCTGGTGTTCCTGGTGGTGGGCCTCGGGATCTACAACGGCGCGGTCCTGGCCGAGATCCTGCGCGCCGGTGTGAACGCGCTGCCGCCGGGGCAGGCCATGGCCGGGTACGCGGTCGGGCTGAGCCACGGCCAGGTGCAGCGGCTCGTGGTGCTGCCGCAGGTGCTGCGGAACATGCTGCCGGCGGTGCTGGCGCAGCTGGTGATCCTGCTGAAGGACACCTCGCTCGGTGCGGTGATCACCTACCCGGAGCTGCTGCACTCGGCCAACATCATCGGCCGGGACTACGGCAAGTCGTTCCTGCAGGCGCTCGTCATCGCGGCGGGCATCTACTTCGTGCTGGCCTACACGCTGTCGAAGCTCGTGGTCGTGGCCGAGCGACGCCTGCGCAAGAAGACCGCCGCCCCCGCCAAGGCGGTCCGGCAGATCGAGAAGGTCGCGGTCCCCGAGTAATACATCACGCGTCACACGTGACGCGTCACCGAGGGCCCCGTCGCGATGCGGCGGGGCCCTCGGCGTCCCCCGAAGCCGCACGGCAGTAGTACGTGACGTGCTACCCCCGAATTCGCGCGCTGGTAGTACGTGACGTATTACCGCCGACTGGAAACGACCGGGCGCGGCACCGGATCGATATGAGGCGCAGTCGCATCCGGGTCCTGCTACCCTCCTTTTGAAATCAACAACCATTTTCAATTGGTGGGGGAACGCAGCAATGAAACTCGCCTTCGTCGGCAAGGGCGGCTCCGGCAAGACCACGATGGCCTCGCTGTTCGCGCGCCGCGCGGCCGCTCTCGGACACCCGGTCATGGCCATCGACGCCGACATCAACCAGCACCTCGCCGCCGCCCTCGGACTCGACGCCGAAGCCGCCGCGATGGGGCCCGTCCTCGGCGAGCACCTCGCCGACATCAAGGACTACCTGCGCGGCACCAACCCGCTGATCCCGTCCGCCGAGCTCATGCTCAAGACGACCCCGCCCGGGCCCGGCTCGCGCCTGCTCACCGTCGGCGAGTCGAACCCGGTGTTCGACGCGCTCTTCACCGAGCACGACGGCATCCGCTTCGCCGCCACCGGCGGCTTCGTCGACGACGACCTCGGCGTCGCCTGCTACCACTCGAAAGTGGGCGCGGTCGAGCTGCTCCTCAACCACCTCGTCGACGGCACCGGCGAGTTCGTGGTCGTCGACATGGTCGCGGGCGCCGAGGCGTTCGCCTCGGGCATGTTCACCCGCTTCGACCACACGTTCCTGGTGTGCGAGCCGACCCTGCGCAGCGTCGGCGTCTACAAGCAGTACCTCGGGTACGCCGAGGACTACGACGTGCGGATCTCCGTGATCGGCAACAAGATCGACGATGAGGACGACGTCGCGTTCCTGCGCGAGCACGTCGGGGACGCCCTCGCCGGGTGGTGCTCGCGCTCGCGGTACGTCAAGGCCGCCGAGCGCGGCCGGGTCGGCCCTGTCGACGCCCTCGAACCGGAGAACCTCGCCGTGATCGACGCCGCCCGCGAGCGGGCCGTCTCGGGCGGCAAGGACTGGGCCAAGTTCACCCGCCAAGCCCACGACTTCCACCGCAAGGCCGCCCTGGCCTGGGGGAACGACCGCGCCGGGGTGGACCTGGCCGACCAGATCGTGCCCGGTCACGTCCTGGGGGAGCACCTGCTCCGCGCCCCGGCTGTCTGACCGGAGGGCCGCACAGCGCCGTGCGGCCCGCCTGGACGCTCGCGTTTCGAGACTCGTCTGCGTCGATTACCCGACAGCGGAGGGTCACCGGAACCGAGCACAATGAACCGATTCGAACCGAGAGGAGAACGCATGTCCCTTGACGTCTCTGAAGACCTGCTCCGCAAGGCCGAGGCAGGGGAGGTCGGCGACGCCGACTTCGTCGACTGCGTGAAGCAGTCGCTGCCGTTCGCGTGGGAGCTCATCGCGAAGGTCGTGGGCGACCTCAAGAACGGGGTGGTGTCGTCGAACGGCTCGACGCAGTTCGCCGACAACACCACGCCGCCGCCGGACGAGCAGGCGCGCGGGCAGCTGCTGCGGGTGCTCGCCTCGGACTCGATGCGGGGCGCGCTCGAACGCCACTACGGCGTGAAGCTCGCGTTCCAGAACTGCCACCGGATCGCGGCGTTCCCGCTCGCGGAGGTCGACTCGGACACGTACCGCAAGTTCATCTCCCCGCGCGGGCAGCTCCTCAACCAGTCGCCTGAGCTGCGCGACTGCTGACCCGGGGCCACTGCGGCACCTACGGAACGGGCCGGCGGGACGAAAGTCCCGCCGGCCCGTTCCGCGTCTATGCCGGGCGCCTGGTGATGAGGAAGTCCCGCACCAGCTCCTCGCCCTGCTTCACCAGGGGCCGCAGGATCTTCAAGCGGGAGAGGGAGACGACGCGGGCGGCGAGCGGCGCCGTCCGCTGCGCCAGCTCCCGCGACTTCTCCTGGCCGGGGGAGGCGTCGTACACCCAGTACAGGACCACCACCATCTGGTGCAGCCACAGCATCTCCGGGAGGATGTCCGCCATGTCCTTGGGCACCTTCGTCTTCGAGCCCTCCAGGACCTCCCGGTAGAGCGCGATGTCGCGGTCGCGGGACTCCGTGGAGTCCTCCGAGAACGGGCTCATCGGGCTGGACGGGTCGGCGGCGTTCCTGAAGAACTGGCCCGCGAACGCGTGGTAGGGCCCGGCGATGTCGAGCCAGGCGAGCAGCGCCGCCTCGATCCGCTCGGCGAGGGTCTCCTTGCCGTCGAGCAGGCGCGGGGTCAGCTCAGCGTGGCGGGTCGTCGCCTGCTCGTAGAAGCCCTGGATGAGGTGCTCCTTGGACTTGAAGTAGTAGTACGCGTTGCCCACGGACACACCGGCCTCGGCGGCGATCGCCCGCATCGTCGTCTTGTCGTAGCCGCGCTCGGCGAACATGTCGAGCGCGGTGTCGATGATGCGCTGGCGCGTCCGCTCGCCCTTCGGGGAAGGGCGGGCGGACGCGTCGGAGGACTCGGGTTCGGTGCTCACGCAGGCGATCCTACTTGGGCTCAGGCGGGCTGGGTCGGGAGCTGCGGGCGCGGCTGCGGCGGCTCGAGGGTGGCGAGGGCCCGGGCGTCCACGTGGCCGCGCTTGCGGAAGCCGTTGAGCACGACAACGTTCAGGACGTGCAGCACCCCGAGCACCAGCAGCACCGCGCCGATCTTGACGGCCACGGTCTCGAACACGCCTCGGGCGTCGGCGATCGGGTCGTCAGTGCGCAGCCACAGCGCCACGAACCCGAAGTTCAGAAGGTAGAAGCCGACCTGCAGGAGCTTGTTGACGGCTTGGGCGAGCTGTTCGTCTCCGGCGAAGACGTCCTTGATGAAGTGGAAGCCGTTGGTGCCCAGCGTGCGGGCGACCCAGACGGTGAGGGGGATGGCGACGAGGAGGTAGGCGATGTAGCCGACGACTGCAGGTTCCATGGCAGTGCTCCGTTCTATCAGGGGGACTCAGGGCTTGAATTGAACATGTTCAACTCTGAGTCGAAGGTACACCCGGGACTTGAACATGTTCAAGACTGCCGGGGAAATATGGCGGAGGCCACCACCGCCCCCGCCTGTAGGCTTGCCGCGTGACAGTAGCGGTGCGTGTGATCCCCTGCCTCGACGTCGACAACGGACGCGTCGTCAAAGGCGTCAACTTCGAGAACCTGCGTGATGCGGGCGACCCGGTGGCGCTGGCCGCCGCCTATGACGCCGCTGGGGCCGACGAGTTGACCTTCCTCGACGTGAGCGCCTCCTCCGGCGACCGCGCCACGATGTACGACGTCGTCGCCCGCACCGCCGAGCAGGTCTTCATCCCGCTCACCGTCGGCGGCGGCGTCCGCACCCCCGACGACGTCGACCGGCTGCTGCGCGCCGGGGCCGACAAGGTCAGCATCAACACCGCCGCGATCGCCCGCCCTGAAGTGATCTCCGAGATCGCCGAGCGGTTCGGCAACCAGGTCCTGGTCCTCTCCGCCGACGTCGCCTCCGGCCGCGACACCGACTCCGGCTGGGAGGTCACCACCCACGGCGGCCAGAAGCGGTCCACCGGCCTGGACGCCGTCGCCTGGTGCGCCCGCGCCGCCGAACTCGGCGCCGGGGAGATCCTCCTCAACTCGATCGACTCCGACGGCATGAAGCAGGGCTTCGACCTCGAACTCATCGCGGCCGTCCGCGCCGCCGTCGACATCCCGCTCATCGCCTCCGGCGGCGCGGGCAAGGCCGCCCACTTCCCGCCCGCCGTCGACGCCGGGGCCGACGCCGTCCTGGCCGCCTCGATCTTCCACTTCGGCGACGTCGCCATCAGCGAAGTCAAGCAAGAGCTGCAGAACACGGGCCACCCGGTCCGCTGAACCGGGCCGCGCGGTCGAACCACGGTTGGCGGCCGGTGCCCGGGCGAGGCATGATTGCTAGCGGCTGCTTGCCGACCGGCTAGCCAGCGCACGCAGCGCCTGGCACCCGCACCCACGTGACCGGAGACCCGATGACGCTGCCCACCGGCGCCGACACACCGTCGTCCCTCGACGACCAACCCGCCGACGACCGCATCCTCCGCCAGGGACTGCGCAACATCGGCGACATGATCCGTCTCGAGCCCAAACCTTTCGCGGTCGGCGCCGCCGGAGCCATGGCCAACACCGCCATGACCCTCTTCCTCTCGTTCGTCGTCGGCTGGGTCGTCTCCGGCATCGCCGTGCCCGCCTATGAGAACGGCGAGGTCGCCCTCGCCGCGGTCATGATCGGCGTCGCCGCGCTCCTGGGCACCTCGATCATCCGCTTCTCCACGATGTGCGCCCGCCGCATCGGCGCGGGCGTCATGATGTTCGGCGTCCAAGCGCACTGGCGCCGCCAGATCACCCGCCGCTACCTTGCACTCCCCGTCTCGTGGCACCAGAAGCACCCCACCGGGACCCTCCTCTCCAACGCGAACGCGGACGTCGAGGCCGCCACCCGCCCGCTCGCCCCGCTCCCGTTCGCCGTCGGCACCCTCTTCATGGTCGTCGTCGCCATGGGCGCGTTCCTCTGGATCGACTGGGCCGTCGCGCTGGTCGCCCTCGGCATGTTCCCCGCGCTGTTCGCCCTCAACGCCCTCTTCGCGACCAAGATGGCCCCGCGTGCCAAGCGCGCCCAGGAGCTCCGCGCCGAGGTCTCGGCCGTCGGGCACGAGTCCTTCGACGGCGCGCTCGTCGTCAAGGCCATGGGCCGCGAGACCGCCGAGACCGAGCGCTTCAGCGCCTCCGCCGAGGAACTGCGGGACGCCATGATCGGCGTGGGCCGCCTCCGCGCCGCCTTCGAACCCGCCATCTCGGGCCTGCCCGAGATCGGCGTCCTCGTCGCCCTCCTCGTCGGCCTCGCCCGCTACGAGGCCGGTGCCATCGACCTCGGCCAGCTCGTCACCGTGTCCTTCATGTTCTCCGTGCTCGCCTTCCCCGTGCGCGCCATCGGCTGGGTCCTGGGCGACCTGCCCGGCTCGGTCGTCGGCCGCCGCCGCGTGGACTACGTACTCGCCTCGACCGGTGATATGTCATATGGCACCCGTGAACTCCCCGAGTCCACCGCGCCCGCCCGACTCGAACTCGACGCCGTCGCCTACGCCTACCCCGACGGCCACGAAGCCCTCCAGGAAGTCACCTTCACCGTCGAACCCGGCACCACCGTCGCGCTTGTCGGCGCCACCGGCTCCGGCAAGTCCACCCTCGCCCACCTCGCCGCCCGCCTCATCGACCCCACCGGCGGCGCCATCACCCTCGACGGCGAAGACCTCCGCGACCTCACCCACGCCAGCCTCGCCCGCACCACCGCGCTCGTCCAGCAGATCCCCTTCGTCTTCGACGACACGATCCGCGCCAACCTCGCCCTCGACCGCCCCGGCCTCACCGACGAACGCCTCTGGGACGCCCTCGTCGCCGCCGGAGCCGAGAAATTCACCACCGCCCTCGAAGGCGGCCTCGACACCGAGGTCGGCGAACGCGGCACCACCCTCTCCGGCGGCCAGCGCCAGCGCCTCACCCTGGCCCGCGCCCTCGCGGGCAAGCCGCGGCTGCTCATCCTCGACGACGCCACCAGCGCCGTCGACCCCAAGGTCGAGTCCCAGATCCTCACGGGACTCAAGGACTCCTCCGACACGGCCAGCGTCCTCGTCGTCGCCTACCGCAGGGCCACCATCGCCCTCGCCGACGAAGTCGTCTTCCTCGAGGACGGCCGCATCACCGCCCGCGGCCCCCACCACGAACTCCTGGACACCCACCCGCCCTACGCCGACCTCGTCACCGCCTACGAGCGGGCCGAAGCCGAGCGCGAATTCGACGACAGCGAGTTCAACAGCGCCGCATTCAAGAGTGCCGAGCTCGACGACGAGGAGACCGCGGTATGACCACCGAGACCGCAACCGAAGCGGCCGAGACCCAGCTGGGGCCCTGGCAGACCGTCAAGCGCGGCCTCCGCCTCTCTCCGGAGCTGCGCCGCGGCCTCGGCTTCACCGTCTTCCTCGCCGCCATCACCTCCATCGGCCGCCTCGTCGTCCCGATCGGCGCGCAGCAGGTCCTCGACAAGGGCCTCCTCGGCGAGGGCGGGCCCGACATCGGCTACGTCGTGCTCGTCGCCGCTATCGGCGTCGCGGCGCTCCTGGTCACGACCGGCACGAACTACCTGATGAACCGCCGCCTGTTCGTCGTCTCCGAGCATGCGCTGGCTGCTTTGCGGCGCAAGACGTTCCGGCACATCCACGACCTGTCGATGCTGCACCAGCAGTCCGAGCGGCGCGGTGCGCTGACGGCGCGCGTGACCACCGACATCGACCAGGTGAGCACGTTCCTGCAGCAGGGCGGCATGGTCCTGGTGACGGCCGCCGCGCAGATCGTGGTCGCGACGGTGGTCATGGCGGTCTACTCGTGGCAGCTCGCGATCGCGGTGTGGATCGTGTTCATCCCGGTCACGTGGCTGATCAAGTGGCTCCAGGGTCACCTCGCGGCCGCTTACACGGACGTGCGCAAGAGCGTGTCCAAGATGCTCTCGGCCGTGGCCGAGTCGGTTGTGGGCGCGGGTACGGTGCGCGCGTACGGTGTCGGGTCCCGCACGAGCGAGCGGCTCGACGCGTCGATCGACGAGCACCGCCGCGACCAGACCCGCGCGATCAGCCGCTCGGCGTTCTCGTTCGGCGCGGGGGAGCTGGTCTACCTGGGCGTCAACGTGATCGTGGTGGTGCTGGGCGCGTTCCTCGTCGCGGACGGGGCGATGACGGTGGGCGAGCTGACGGCGTTCCTGTTCCTCGTCATCCTCTTCACGCAGCCCGTGGTGATCGGCACCGAGACGCTGAACGAGGCCCAGAACGCGGTCTCCGGCTGGCGCCGCGTGCTCGACATCGTCGAGACCGAGCCCGATGTCGCCGACCCGGTCGACGGTGTCGCCCTTCCCGAAGGGCCCCTCGGGGTCCGGTTCGAGGGCGTGCGGTTCGCCTACCCGGGCGGCGAGGAGGTCCTGCACGGCATCGACGTGGAGATCCGCGCCCACTCGAAGGTCGCCGTCGTCGGCGAGACCGGCTCGGGCAAGACCACGTTCGCGAAGCTGCTGACCCGTCTCATGGACCCGGTCTCGGGGAACGTGCGCATCGGCGGCGTCCCGCTCACGGAGGTCACCTTCGCGTCGCTGCGCGGCCGGGTGACGATGGTGCCGCAGGAGGGCTTCCTGTTCAACGGCACGCTCGCTTACAACGTGCGTTTCGCCCGGCCCGACCTGACGGACGCCGAGATCTACGTGGCGTTCGCCGAACTCGGCCTCGACGACTGGCTCGAAACGCTCCCGGCCGGGCTCGACACCGAGCTGGGCGAGGGTGGCGCGAATCTGAGTGTCGGTGAGCGACAACTGGTCTCGCTGGTGCGCGCTTATGTGGCCGACCCGGACCTGCTGGTCCTGGACGAGGCGACGAGCGCCGTCGACCCGGCCACGGAGCTGCGGCTCTCCTCGGCCCTCGACGCCGTGACCCGGGGCCGCACCACGGTGATCATCGCGCACCGCCTCTCGACCGCGGAGACCTCGGACGAGGTCCTGGTCTTCGACGCGGGGGACCTGGTGCAGCACGGCCCGCACGCCGAACTGGCGGCCGAGCCCGGTTCGGTCTACGCGGGGCTGCACGGCTCCTGGGTGGAGCAGACCCGCTCGAGCTGAGACTTTGTGTTGTGGCGGGGGGGGGGGGGGGGGGGGGGGGGGGGGGGGGGGGGGGGGGGGGGGGGGGGGGGGGGGGGGGGGGGGGGGGGGGGGGGGGGGGGGGGGG
>NZ_JBVJHZ010000075.1:0-8045 GCF_055586545.1 Glycomyces sp. NPDC050141
CCCCCCCCCCCCCCCCCCCCCCCCCCCCCCCCCCCCCCCCCCCCCCCCCCCCCCCCCCCCCCCCCCCCCCCCCCCCCCCCCCCCCCCCCGGCCCGTGCTGCTCCTCGGATCGCTATTCGGCCCTTCGGATCTCGGTCAGCATTCGTACTCCTCCGAGGCCCCACATCTCGTTCCAGAAGCTCGGGTAGACGCCGGGCTCGGCGTCGTCGTTCCCTGTGGGCCAGCCCGTCCAGACCGCATTGCACGCCTGGGACCAGGCGCCGTTGTACCAGATCGGGATGGCGGGGAGGTCGCGCATCGCGATGCGCTGGAGCTCGGCGATGACCTCCGGGTAGTGGGGGTCGTCGGTAGCCAGGGTCGCGAGTTCCTGCGTGAGGTCCCAGGCGGTCTCGTCCTCCCAGCGCGAGAAGTTCGCGAGGCGCTGGGTGTCGCGTACGGGCAGCTCAAACAGGTACTGGAAGTGGCTCCAGGGCGAGTTCGTGAGCCAGCTGTTGTTGTTGATGAGCAGGTCGAAGTCGCCGGAGCCGCGCACGGTGTCGACCTCGGCGGCGTCGATGAAGGACGCGGTCGTGTTGATGCCGACGTCGGTGAGGTCGCGGGCGATCGCGATGGCGGCGGCCTCCCAGTCGGTCCATCCGGCGGGGACGACGAGCTGCAGTTCGATCTTCTCGCCGTCGCGGGTCTCGACGAAGCCGTCGCCGTCCTCGTCCTTGTACCCGGCGGAGGCGAGGATCTCGACGGCGCTGGAGGGTTCGAAGACGAAGCCGTGCTCGCTGACGGCCGCCGCGTCGTAGTAGCGCTCCCAGATCGGGAGGAGGCCGGTGGGGTGGGCCTCGCTCACCATGCCGCCGTAGACGGAGTCGACGATCTCGCCGGGGCTGATCGCGTACGCCATGGCCTGGCGGAACGCCGGGTCGTCGAGGGGCTGGCGGGTGGTGTTGGGGATGAGCATGGCGGTGTTGACCGGGGCCATGAACGGCGGCTTGTCGAAGTAGGTGGTCAGTTCCGGGTCGCCCGTGAGGAAGTCGTCGATGCCGGACATGAAGTTGTTGGCGAGGTCGAGGCGGCCTTCGATGAGCATGTTGAGGATGTCGGCGTTCGCGAGCGTCACGAGGTCCACGATGTACTGCGGCTGCACCTCGAGGTCCAGTGCCTTTGTGGCCCACCAGCCCTTGCGCTTGACCCAGACGATCCGGGTGTCGTCGAAGCTGTGCACGCTGTAGGGGCCGGTGACCACGGGGTTCGGGTCGAGCGGGCCGGTCAGCAGCTCCTCGGGGGTGTAGGCCTCGAACACGTGCTTGGGGACGATCTCGTTGGTGTACAGGAAGTTGTCCCACTCCTGTTGGCGCGCTTCGCCGAACGTGAATTTGACGGTGTGCTCGTCGACGATCTCGACGGTGTCGAGCCAGTCCCAGACGCCGCCGTACGGGACGCCTTCGGTCTTGCCGAGCTCGAAGGTGAACGCGACGTCGTCGGCGGTGAACGGCTTGCCGTCGCTCCATTCGACCCCGGCGCGCAGGCGCAGCTCGAACACGTTCGCGCCCGTCCACTCGCCGGACTCGGCGAGCCAGGGGGTGAGCCGCTGCTCGACGGTGTCGAACACGAACAGGTACTCGTAGCCGAGGCCGTTGAGGCCGGTCACGCCTCCGGCGGAGATCGGGTTGAAGTCGCCGGGCGGCCCCCAGGCGGTGCCGGTCGAGTACAGGGTCTTGCGGCGGGGGAACTCGTCGCTCCCGCCGTCCTCCGGGCTCTCGTCCTCGGTGCAGGCGGCGGCGGTGGCCAGGGCTGCGGTCGCGAAGAGCGCGGGTAGATGTCGCCTCTTGGTCATTTCAGGGCTGCTTTCGATACGAGGGATGACACGCCTCGTCGAATAGCCGGAGCGGGGATCGAGCACCGGGAGGGACGGCGCTCGCGTCCGGCAACGACGCCAAGGAGGCGCGGTCATTTCTAGGCCGGTCCGCGTGAAGTCGGGTTCCGACCACAGACCGTGAGGAGCCTTCCCAGCGAGAACGCTCCGGGTGCCGGTGCGCGAGGACGCGAGTGCGTACGGGGTCGCCGCGCTGCAGTGCGCGGCCTCGCATCGTTTCAAGCTATCGCAGGTCGCCGGTGGCCGCAGAACACCGAAATCCGGAATGACCGGCTATGGCGCCCTTGCAAAAGGCAGATAACGTGCACAGCGGTGGAATCGCTCCCGCGCTTGCGTGAACTTCTTTACCGAATTGAGACAGGCGAGTGTCTCGATGGGCTAGCGGTTCGCACCGATTGCCCCCGGGCGCCCCGAATGCGGGCGGGCCCGCGCCGGTCGGCGCGGGCCCTGTTCCTGTTTCCTTCAGGCGCTTGGCCGCTAGCGGCCGAGGTTCTTGAACTTCTGGACGCCGAGCGGCAGGAAGATCGCCGTGATGATCACCGGCCAGATGATCGCGGCGGCGATCGCGTGCTGCTCGGGCCAGGAGGAGCCGACCGCGCTCGGGTTGCCGAAGAGCTCGCGGATGGCGGTCGCGGTGGCGGACACCGGGTTCCACGCGGCGATCGCGCCGAGCCAGCCGGGCATGAGCTCGGGCGGGGTGAACACCGAGGAGACCATGCCGAACGGGAACGCGACGGCGAAGAGGTTCCCGGCCTGCTCGACGTTCTTGACCAGGAGGCCCATGAACACGCCGACCCAGATGAGCGCGAACCGCAGCCACAGCAGGAGTGCGAAGGCGCCCAGGGTCTCTGTGAACGTGCCGTCGGAGCGCCAGCCGATCGCGAGGGCGATGAGGACGAGCACGACGAGGTCGACCGCAGCGTGGATGGTGTCGGTGATGTTGCGGCCCACCACGACCGCCGAGGAGGCCATGGGCATGGACCGGACGCGGTCGATGAAGCCCTTCTGCTTCGCCTCGGCGATCGCCCACGCGGTGTTGGTGAAGCCGAACGCGATCGTCATGGCGAACATGCCGGGCATCGCGTAGGCGACGTAGTCGACCCCGGCGCCCTGGCCGGTGACGTCCATGGCCGAACCGAAGACGTACACAAACAAGAGCACCATGACGATCGGGAAGCCCAGGCCCCACGCGAAGTTCGCGGGCTGGCGCACCAGGTGCGTGAACTCCTGGCCGACGATGGCCCGGTAGTCATGGAGCGTCCACTTCAGACGCGAAGCGAAGGTCTCTTCGGGCAGCGGGGCGAGCGTGGTCACTGGTCCTCCTTCTTGATGAGTTCGAGGAAGGCCTCGTCGAGGGTGGGGCGGCGCAGGCCGATGTCGGCCACGGTGAGGCGCTTGTCCTGCACGGCCGTGGCGGCGGCCGTGAGGGCCGGGACCGAGTCCTTGACGGGCGCCGAGACGCTGGGTCCGGCCTCGTCGACCATGGTCTCGCCGTCGGCCACGGACTCGATGATCTGCTGCAGCACAGGCAGGTCGGACGGGTCGGCGGCCACGATCTCCAGCCGGTCGGCGCCCATGCGGCGCTTGAGCCCGGCCGGGGTGTCGTCGACGAGGTTGCGGCCGTGGTCGATCACGGCGATGCGGTCGCAGAGGCGGTCGGCCTCATCGAGGTAGTGGGTGGTGAGCACGACGGTGGTGCCGTCGGCGGCGAGGCCCTCGACGGCGTCCCAGACCTCGCGGCGCCCGGCCGGGTCCAGGCCCGTGGTCGGCTCGTCCAGGAAGAGCACCTGCGGGGCGAGGATCATGCTGGCCGCGAGGTCGAGGCGGCGCTTCATGCCGCCCGAGAAGCCCTTGGCCTGGCGGTTCGCCGCGTCCTGCAGCCCGAACTGGGCGAGCAGCGTATCGGCGCGCTCCCCGGCGCGGGTCTTGTCCAGCCGGAAGAGCTTCCCGAACAGGACGAGGTTCTGGCGGGCGGTGAGGAGCTCGTCGACGGCGGTCTGCTGGCCGGTGAGGCCGATGCGGCGGCGCACCTGGCGCGCGTCGCGGGCCACGTCGAAGCCCGCGACGCGGGCGGTGCCGGTGTCGAAGCGCAGCAGGGTGGTGAGGATGCGCACGCAGGTGGTCTTGCCTGCGCCGTTGGGGCCGAGGAGCCCGAGGACCGTGCCGGCCTCGGCGGTGAGGTCGAAGCCGTCGAGCGCGGCCGTGTCCTTGAATCGTTTGCCGAGGTTGCTGGCCTCGACGGTGGTGGTTCCCATGGACTGTCGCCCTTCAATCGGGTACGTTGTACCCAGTAATAGCATACGACGTACCCGGTTAGCAAGCGCGATACGATGAGGCCTCTATGGCGACACCACAGACGGGGGCGGGCGACCCCAAACGAAGCCTCGAGCTGCTCTGGCGCGAGTACGGACCGCAGGTCAGCCGGCCCGGGCCGAAACCGAAGCTCACCGTCGACCGGATCGTTGAGGCCGCGATCAGCGTCGCCGACCGCGAAGGCAGCTGCTTCGGCATGCGCAGCGTCTCCGCCGAACTCGGCGTCGGCGCCATGACGATCTACCGGTACGTCCCCGGCAAGCGCGAACTCATCGACCTCATGGTCGACCGCCTCTCCTGGATCGGCCCCGACGCCCCCGACCTCGGCGGCCTCGACTGGCGCGAATCCCTGGAGCAGATCGCCGAGCACACCTGGCTCGCCTACGACTCGCACCCGTGGCTGCTGGAGATCAACCAGAAGCGGCCCGTGCTCGGCCCGGACTCACTGGCGGGCTACGACTTCGTACTCGGCGCCTTCGAGCACCACGACCTGCCCGAACGCGAGATCAACCTGGCGGTCACCGGGTTGATGAACACCATCACCGGCACCGCGCGGCAGTACCTCATGCGCGACAGCGCGGACGAGGCCCCCGAGACCGCCGAGCTCGAATGGTGGAACGCGCAGGGGCCCTACCTCGAACGCGCCGTCGTCTCCGGCCGCTACCCGCACCTCGCCCGGTTCACCTCGCCCGACGCTTGGGACATCACCCCCCACGACGCCATGCGCTACGCGGTCGACCGCTTCCTCGACGGCCTCGCCCCGCGCATGGAGGCCAGCCGCCGCAAGGACTAGCGGCGCTCGCCGGGGCGCACGAAACCCGACTCGTACGCCATGATGACCGCCTCGGTGCGGTTGCGCGCCCCGAGTTTGGTGAGCACGCTGCCCACGTGGGTCTTCACCGTCTCCAGGCCCAGGAACAGGCGCTCCGCGATCTGCTGGTTCGCCAGGCCCTCGGCGACCAGCCGCAGTACTTCGGCCTCGCGCTTGGTGAGCGCGACCGGTCCGTGTACGTTCCCGGGCGGCGGGGCGTGCGAGGCCGCGAGCGAGCGGACCGCCTCGGGGAACAGCAGCGCGTCGCCTTGCGCCACAACGCGGACCGCGAGGGCGATCTGCGCGATATCGGCGCGTTTGAGCACGAACCCGCTTGCGCCGCTTCGGAGCGCGTCGTACACGTACTCGTCGTTCTCGAACGTGGTGATGACGAGGACCGGCGGCGGGTCGTCCAGTTCCGCGCGCAGGAGCCTTGTCGCAGCGATCCCGTCGAGGTCGGGCATGCGCACGTCCATGAGCACGACATCGGGCCGGTACTGCTTGACGAGCGGGAGCACCTGGGCGCCGCCGGCGGCCTCGGCGACCGGTTCGATGCCGGGCTGGGCGGCGAGGAGGGTGCGGAGTCCGGTGCGCACCAACGGGTCGTCGTCGGCGATGAGGATGGTGATGGGCGGGGTGGTCACCGGTCGATGATGCCACCCCGCCCGGGTTCCGGCCTCCCTCGCGGGAGTGAGGTCAGCGCACGGCGACCGGGACGCGTTCGGCGGCCGGGGTGTCGATACGGTCGGCCGCGAGGCGCCCGCTCAGGACGATCCAGAGCGCGACGGCGGCGCACGGGACGATGCCGATCAGCGTCCCGGCGATCTGGTGGTCGTCACCGAGCGCGGTGCCGATGATCAGTGCGAACACCATGTTGTTGCCCGCGTGGGCGAGGCTGGCGGTCCACACCGAGCCGCTGCTCAGGCGCAGCCAGGTGAGGATGACCTCCTGGAGCATGAACGAGACCGTCCAGACGGCGAGGCCGAGCACGACGTTGTCGAACTCGATGTAGCCCATGAACGCGAGCGGGTAGTGCCAGACCGCCCAGATGAGCCCCGTGAGCAATGTGGACAACAGCGGGCGTTCGGGGAAGAGCCGCAGGCGAAGATAGCTCGTCCACCCGAACTCCTCGCCCCAGTAGATCGGCGTCAGCACGACCACCACGGCCAGCATCACCGCGATCGAGACCCACGCCGGCGCGCCCGGCAGGAGCGCGAGCGCCCCGAAGTCGAAGTCCCACAGGCCGACCGCCACCGCAACCGCGAGCGAGGCGCCCGCGAACGCGAGCGGGCCGAGCCACGCGGCCAGGTAGAGGCGCCACTGCTCGCGCAGGCGCAGCTTCAGACCCGCGTCGGCGAAGCCCTCGCGGCTGACCCACTTGCGCACCACGAACGCGGCGATCGCGGGCGTGAACGCGATGCCCGCCAACTGGACGAGCGGATTGACCAGCGACAGACCGAACAGCAGCGGCGCGCCGAACATGCCGGCCCACGCCATGCCGAACGATATGGCGATGAAGACGATGAGTCCCTTGGTTCTCGTTGCCACAGTTGGTCCCTTCTCGAAACGATGTCGGGGCCAACGTTCGCCGCCCGGCGGTCTCGGTGCCTCCCGAGCGGTGGGGAATCCCGACTCCCTCTCGGGAGGGAGTCGCCTGTCGGGTGCGGGTGCCAGACTCGACCGCATGCGACAGCTCCTGCGCCCCTTGCGGCACGCCCACCTCGGGTGGACGCACGCGTTCCTGGCCGTGGCGGCCGCGTCCCTGATCGGCCTGCCGGTGGCGGCCCTGCTCGCGCTCGCATGGCCCGGCCCGGTTCCCGGGCCGGTGCTCGCATCGGCCGGGTGCGCGTTGATCGGTGCGGCCGGACTGCCCGGGTTCTCGCGGCGGTGGGCGGTACGTGCTTCGAACCGGCTGCTGGGCGCGGGACTGCCCGAACCCGTTGCGGCGCGGCGCTTCTCGACGGCGGCGTGGTTCCTGGTCTCGGTCGTCGCGGGCGCGGCGCTCATGCTCGTCTCGGCGGTGGCGCTGGTCGGGCTGGTGCTCCCGGCGGTCTGGCTCGACGGCGGCGAGACCGTCACGATCCTCGTCCCGGTCGAGGTCCGGCCCGGGGCGGCCGGGGCGTGGACGTGGGCGGCGGCGGTCGGACTGGTCGCTGCCGCACTGTGCTGCGGCGCAGCGTATGCGGCGCTCATGCGGCGGCTCGCGGTGCGGCTGCTCGGGCCTGGGCTCGCCGAACGCCTCGCGGCGGCCGAGGAGGAGGCCCGCCGGGTCGCTTCGCGCAACCGGCTGGCGCGGGAGCTGCACGACGCCATCGGGCACACGCTGACGACCTCGACGATCCAGGCGGCGGTCGCGCGGCAGGTCCTCGAATCCGACCCGGAGTCGGCGCGGCTGGCGCTGGCGGCGATCGAGGAGTCGTCGCGTTCAGCGCTGGACGACCTCGACCGGGCACTGGGAGCGTTGCGGGAGGAACCGGCGGCCTTGACGGCGGCGCCGACGCTCGCGGACCTGGAGCGGCTGGGCGAGCGGGTGAGGAAGGCGGGCACCGGGTTCGACCTCGAAGTCGACGGCGAGGTCGATGCGGTCCCGACGGCGGTGTCGCGGGAGGCGTACCGGATCGTTCAAGAGGGAGTGACGAACGCGCTCAAGCACGGTGGGGGCGCGGCGGTAGAGGTGCGGGTGGCAGTCGCGGATGAACGGCTGGAGCTGAGTGTGGTGAACCCGGTCAGTGCGGGGTCCGGCGGTCCGGGAGGCGGTCGCGGCCTCGCCGGAATCGCGGAACGTGCGCGACTGCTAGGCGGCGAGATGTCCGCTGGCCCCGACGGCTCGGGACGGTGGGCGGTGCGGGCTGCGATGCCGCTGCGCCCGGTCGGCGATACCGCCCGGAGACATGAACGGCGTTAAGGTTCGCGGGCCGGGGGGGGGGGGGGGGGGGGGGGGGGGGGGGGAAGAGGGAGAAGAGGGGGGGGGGGGGGGAGAGACGGCCGGTTCCCCGGGTCCCTTCAATTTTTTTTCGGTCGTTACTGCCTTCTCCTTGGTCGCCGCCAAATCAG
>NZ_JBVJHZ010000076.1:0-7990 GCF_055586545.1 Glycomyces sp. NPDC050141
TGGTGCCAGTAGGACACCACCACATATCCAATCGACGGAGGTGGGCCGCCCACCCCCCCCCCCACCCCCCTCCTGTGCCCCCCTCGGTCGCCCCCCCCCCCCCCCCCCCCCCCCCCCCCCCCCCCCCCCCGCGGTCGCGTCTCCAGTCCGGCCAATCATCTGATCTTTCTTAGTTTGAAGAGTTAAACAAACATTGACATTGCGTCCAATCGCATTGCAGAATGTCGATATATCGCTGTAAGTGTCGCTTGCGGGCGTCTCTCGACTCGATCTGCGCGTGGCCGTAGGCGGCGCGCGAGAAGGAAAGGTCAGATGAAACTCTTCAACAGGCGGGCCGTCCTCAGCCGGATGGCCCTCATCGTCCTCGTCATCGCAGGGCTCCTCAGTGCTGCGTCCCCGGCGCAGGCCCAGGTGTACTCGACGTGCGACCGGTGGGGGAGCTGGACCCAGGGGACCTGGACGGTCTACAACAACATCTGGGGCGAGAACCACGGCTCGCAGTGCCTGACGGTCAACAGCATCAAGTCCTGGTACGTCGACGCGAACCACACCGGCGGCGGGATCAAGTCGTACCCGAACACCTCGGTCCGGCCCCAGACCCCGCTGTCGCAGCTGAACTCGGCGGGTTTCTGGTACGACACGACCTCCGCCCCCGTCACCAGCGGGGACTGGTGGAACTGGACCAGCGACCTCTGGTCGACCGGCAACCAAGACGAGATCATGGTCTTCACCAACTGGTCGGGGAACTCCGCAGGCGGCTGGGGTACCCAGATCGCCTCCAACGTGACGATCGGCGGCATCCTCTACGCCTCGGTCTGGCAGGCCGACCCCGGCTGGAACGTCCTGCAGCTCATCCCCGCCCAGAAGACCGACACCGGGAGCATCGACGCCTCGGCGGTCTGGCGATGGGCCGCGTCGCAGAACCTCCTGCGCAATACCACCTTCGACACCATGCAGTTCGGCCTTGAGATCACCTCGACCAGCGGCGTGTCGAAGCGGTACTCGCTGAACGCCTACAGCGCCTGGTGGAGCAACACCTCCGGGGGCGGATCGACCATCTGACCAAGCCAAAACCAAGTGCTGCCCGGGCCTGTGCCGAAACCCGGGCAGCACCCCAGCTCCCTCGCACGCCCCACAACTCCTTCGTACCAACGCATCGGGAACGGTCCGCTGTGGCCACCGGCAGATACCCTCGTCATGCTCTGACATGAGAAGGGAACGCAGACCCCATGACCGGATCGGTCTCACGCCGAAACCTGTTCAAGATCGGCAGCGGCGTCGCCGCGGCCGGATTGGGCACCGCAATCGTCTCGACCGCCCACGCGCAAGACCCCGAAACCTCCGTGATCTGGCACTCCAAGCTCGTCTACCCCGGCGCGGACGGCGAACTCAACTACGCCGAAGACCACCTCAGCAAAAAGAAGATCCCCAACTTCAGCTGGTCCGGATACCGCAACGGCGAAGCGCCGATCCCCGACGTGCCCACCAAAAAGTCGATCAAGCCGATCCCCGACGATGACAACACCGCCCACATCAACGCCGCCCTCGCCGAGGTCGCCGCAATGACCCCGGACGCCAACGGCATCCGCGGCGCACTGCTACTGGAACCGGGCCTCTACGAAGTCAAAGGCACCATCGAGCTGAAATACAGCGGCGTGGTCCTGCGCGGCGCCGGCCGCTCCTACGACCCCGCGGTCGGCACGATCATCAAGTCGACGGCAACAGCGGGCGAGGCTGACGGCGGCATCGAATGCCCGGTCAAGATCGGCTCCGCGAACCAAGGCGCCAACTGGGAGAAGCAGTCCAGCACCCCGATTCCCGTCACCAACGACATCGTGCACGCCGGTACCCGACGGCTGGCACTCGAGAACACCACCGGGCTCGCGGTCGGCGACAACATCATCATCTGGCACAACTGCACCGCCGATTGGATCGCCGAAATCGATAACGGCGGCGTCGAGGCAGATCCGCCGTGGCCGGTCGACTCCGAACCCATCATGTACAACCGATTCATCAAGGCGATCGATGCAACAACGAATGAGATCGTCATCTGCGCCCCGGTCTTCAACGACCTCAACACGTCGCTCTCCGATGTCACCGTCTACAAGTGGCCCCAAGCCGGCGAAGTGGTCAACGCGGGCATCGAGAACCTCCGCATCGACATGGTGGAGCCCCCGGACGGCAGCGACCCGGAGGACCACGCCGACAGCTGCATCGTGATCGAACGGGCCCGCGACATCTGGGTGCGCAACGCAGCCACGCTCCGGTTCACGCGCTCCGGCGTCATGGTCCGCCGCAGCCACCGCGTCACCGTCGAGAACGTCTGGGCCCTGGAACCGAATTCCAAGCCCCTAGGCCAGCGCCGCTACAACTTCTGCGCCGGGTACATGGCCCAGCAGGTCCTGTTCACCGACGTCGTGGCCTCCGACGCCCGCCACGCGTTCGTCGCGGGCGGAGGCGCCGCGACCTCCGGCGTCGTCTGGCTCGACGCCGTCTCGAAGAACGGCTCCCTCGAATCCGGCGGCCACGCCCACTGGAGCCAGGGCCTGCTCTTCGACAACGTCTACGAGCAGATGAACACCATCTCCGAAAGGAAGAAGGTGGTGTTGAACCTCCACAACCGCCAGGACAGCGGAGCCGACGAGGCCAACGGCCACGCCCACGGCTGGTCCTCCGTCTACAGCGTCCTGTGGAATTGCAAGCTGGACAACGGCAACCAGGCCTGTGTGCAGCGCCCGCCGACCTCCCAGAACTTCGCCATCGGCACCACCGGCGACGTGGACGAGCCCGTGACCGGCTCGAACTGGCTCGTCACCGAGGAGCGCGGCTACGTCGAAGACGAGGCCGGCACCCTGGAGCCGGTCTCCCTGTACCGCAAGCAGCTCGAGGACCGCCTGAACACCCCCTGACCCCGAGCCCTGTCGGGCCTGCGGCTAGTGGGCTTGCGAGACGCAGAACTCGTTGCCGTCGGGGTCCTTGAGGACCGTCCACGAGAACGCCCCGCCCGGCGCCTCGTGGTCGGCCACATGGGCCGCCCCCGCGGCGATGAGCCGCACGACTTCTTTGGCGGCGTTGGTGGTCACGAGGTCGAGGTGGATGCGGCCCGGCTGGGTGCCTTCGACGTACTGGAAGGCCATGCCGGTGCCGTCCCCGAGGCCGACCATGACGTACTCGCCCCAGTCGGCGGTGATCTCACCGCCGAGGGCGGCGAGCCACCACTCGGCGAGCTGCTTCGGGCGGTCGGTGTTGACGGTGATGTTCGCGATCTTCAAGTCCATGCGGGTGAAGGTAACCCGGGGGTCCGACAGGCGGGGCCGATGATGTTGGCGGCGGGGCGGCCGGACTGGTGTGTTCGGCCGCCCCGCTCTTGCTCCCGCGGGGAGCGCGGGGTGGTGGGGCATCTGGCGGGGACCGCGCGCGGGTGGCTTCCCGCGCGCGACCGTGGTATGGCGACGTTCGCGAAATCCCTCATATCGCCGCCATCCCGCCGATGCCCGATGGCGTTTTTGTATCAAGGCTGACACGATATGTAGTTGAGCCGCAACAGAAAGTTTCCACCTGTGGATAACTCCGGGGAAGGCGGTGCCGGGGCTGGGCACGGCCTTGTGGATGGTGGTGAGGACCTGGGCTTCGATGCTGGTGGTGGCGGTGTTCTGGCGCATCTACCAAGCTTGTCACGGTTGGTGAACAACCGGCAACAGCTAGTTTCCTGCCTGTGGATAACTCAGTCCTTGAAGTGGTCGCGGCCGTTCAGGGGGCGGTCGCGGTCCTTTTCGGTCGCCTCGCGGTGCCCGGTGTAGTTGGCGAAGACCACGAGGTTCTCGGTGTAGTCGCCCGCCTTGCGGTCGAAGGCGCCGCCGCAGGTGATCAGGCGCAGGGCCGGTTCGGGCTCGATACCGAAGACCTCTTCATAGGGGAGGCGCTGCTTCGCGTACGACTCGACCGCGGTCACCTTGTAGGAGACGACGATGCCGTCGGCCCTGGTGACCTCGATGCGGTCGCCCTTCTCGAGTTCCCTGAGCGGGAAGAACACCGCCGGGCCGGAGCGTTCGGTGTCCACATGCCCCATGAGCACCGTCGGCCCGAACTCGCCCGGCGTCGGGCCCGCCTCGAACCAGCCCGCCTCATGCGGCCGCCACATCCGGGGCACCTCGAAGTTCCCCTCGTAGTCGAGGCCGAGCGCGGTCAGCGGGGCGTGGATGTCGACCGCGCCGATGTCCACGCGGGTCGGCTCGGAGCGGTCGAGCCACGTGCCGCCCGCCGGGTCGGCGACCGCGAACGGGTCCTCGTGGAACGGGTTCCCGAAGTGCGGCATCGAGAACGAAGGGACCGGGACGACGCTGCCCAGCATGAGCCCGAGGCCCCCGGCGAGGATGATCGAGAGGATGACGACGGCCACCGGCCGGAACGCGGGTTCCGGCCGGTGGATGGGTCGTTCGGCAGTGTGAAGGTCATCGGGCGCCTCGGCGCCCGTCTCCTCAGGCGGCAGTGACATTGCTGCGGCGCTTGAGCAGCCAGAGTCCCGCGGCCGCGACGAGCACCGCCGCCGCGCCCGTCCACAGGACCGCAGTGGCCGCATCGGAGGCCGTCGAGCCGCCGCCAGTCGCGGCGCCCGAGCCGGAGGTCACCGTGAACTTGGTCGACGCGGTGTCGCTGCCGCAAGTGACTGTGACCGTGTACGAGCCGGGTTTCATCTTGTCTGTGACGGTGAAGCTGCCTTGCGCGTTGTTGTTGTTCTTCGGCAGCTTGAAGCTCGTGTCGGTGTTCTCGACGTCGCCGGTCGCGTCCATGTCGCAGTTCGAAGCGAGCACGTCCACTCGGGTGCCCGTGGCGCCCGCCGTCGGCGAGAGCGTGACGGTGATGGCCGCGTTCGCGGGAACAGCGGTGGTCAGCACGAGCGCGGCGCTGAGCGCCAGCGCGGCGAGCATCCCTCGGATGGGCTGCGTCATTCGCATGGGCACGGGTTCCTCCCCGGACGGCACCGGGTCGCACCCGGTACGTGACGTGTCAATGGCTCACGGTAACGGCTCTTGTGGACGCAGCAGGCGGTTTCATGGGAAAACCGGCCCGGGTGGGCACGCCTGGCGAGTCGGGAATCGGACAGCGCGCTCCGCGGAGCGGACCGGAAGTTCAGCCGCGGAGCGGACGGGAAATTCGGCTGCGAAGCGCGGCTTGGGGTCTGGAAAACACCGGTGTCATCTGCCACGATGAGGAGATGAGGCTTCCCGGGAGCGGACTGGTCAGCGGTCTTGCGCAGACCGCGCGCACCGCCACGCGCCGTGCCGTCACCAGTCAGTATCCCGAGAACGAGCCTGACCTGCCTGAACGCACGCGCGGCGTGATCGCGTTGCACGAGCCGAGCTGTACTTCGTGCATGCTGTGCGCTCGTGAGTGCCCTGACTGGTGCATCTACATCGACTCGCACAAGGAGACGGTGGAGGTCGAGGGTGCGGCGCGGCCTCGGCAGGTGAATGTGCTCGACCGGTTCGATATCGATTTCTCGCTGTGCATGTACTGCGGGATCTGTGTCGACGTGTGTCCGTTCGACGCGCTGTTCTGGGCTCCTGATTTCGCTTATGCGGAGGGGGACATCCGGGATCTGCTCCATGGCAAGGAGCATCTCGGGGAGTGGCTGGGGACGGTTCCTGAATCGGCGAAGACCGAGGCTGTGAAGGCGGACTCGGCGACGCCGGAGGGCTCGCTGTGACGCTTGCTGACGTGCTGTTGTCGGGGTTCGGGTTGCTGTCGCTGGGGGCTGCGCTGGCGGTGGTTACTACTCGGCGGATCGTGCGGGCCGGGTTGTGGCTGGCGGTGGCTTTTGCGGGGATCGCGGGTGCTGCTCTGGTCTTGACGGCTGAGTTCTTGGCTTGGGTGCTGGTTCTGGTTTATGTCGGTGCGATTGTTGTCCTGTTGTTGTTCGCGACCATGTTGACCAGGGCTCCTACTGATCCTTCGGATGATCTTGACCGGGCCCGGTTGCCCGGGGTGTTGATCGCCGGTGGGGTTGGTCTTGGTTTGGGGGCGGTCGTCACTGGTGCGTTCGGGTGGACCTTTGCCGGGCTTGCCTCCCGTGAGACCGGCGGGGCGGCTCGGATGGGCGAGGCGGTGTTCTCGGATTGGGTGCTGCCGTTCGAGGTGCTGTCGCTGCTGCTCTTGGCCGCTTTGGTGGGGGCGGTCGTCATCTCGACGAAGCCGAGCAACAATCACGTAACGAAGGATTACTAGCCGCGCGGTAAGCTGACGGCCATGACCTCACCGATATTCGCGCTCGCCGACGAGTACATCACCGGGTACGCCCGCCTCCACCCCATGTTCGCCGGGTCCGCCGGCATCAAGGGCGACTTCGGTGTCGCCACCGACTTCGGCCCCGAGGCCGTCGCCGAGCGGGCGAAGCTCGACGCCGACACGCTCGCGAAGCTGGGCGCCCTGGAGTCGACCGGCCCGGCCGACGACCTGGCCCGCCTCCACATGGCCGAACGCCTCGAGGTCAGCTGGGCCCAGCACGAGGCCGGGGAGTGGCGCCGCGCGCTGCGCGTCCCGTACGGGATGCTGCAGAGCCTGGTGAGCTATGTGGACCTCGCGCCGCGCCAGACCGAGAACGACTGGCGGTTGAACGTCGCGCGGATGCGCGCGATCCCCCAGATGCTCACGACCTGGCGGCAGACCCTGAACGCCGGGATCGAGGCGGGCCAGACCGTGGCGCTGCTGCAGGTCACCGAGGGTGTCAAGCAGGCCCGCCGCAACGCCGAGTCGCGCACGTTCGACAAGCACGTCGCCGCGTACGGCGACGGCGCGCAGGCCCGCGACCTGCGCGAGGCCGCCGATGCCGCATACGAGGCGTTCGCCGCCGCCGCCGACTACCTGGAGCGCACCTACGCCCCGCACGCGGCCGCCAGCGACGGTGTCGGCGAGGAGCGGTACCTCCTCGCGGCGCGGTCCACGCTCGGCGCGGTCCTGGACCCGCGCGACGCCTACGACTGGGCGTGGGAGGAGCTGCACCGCATCGAGGACGAGATGGCCGCTGAAGCCGACAAGATCCTTCCCGGTGCCGGGCTCGACGAGGTCATCGCCCACCTGGACGCGACCGAGGCCGTGGGCACCCACGAGGAGTACCTGGCCTGGCTGAGCGAGAAGCACCAGGGCGCGCTCGCGGCGCTCAACGGCGTCCACTTCGACATCGACCCGCGCCTGATGAACCTCGACGTGCAGGTCGTGCACGGCTCCTCGGCCGGTTCGGCGTACTACACGGGCCCGAGCGAGGACCTGTCCAGGCCGGGCCGCACGTGGTGGCCGGTCGCCGAGCGCGAGACGTTCCGCACCTGGGGCGAGCTGACCACGGTCTTCCACGAGGGCGTGCCCGGCCACCACCTCCAGATCGGCCAGGCGAAGGTCACCGGTGACGGCCTCTCGCGCTTCGCGAAGGTCTTCGGCTCGGTCTCGGGCCACGCCGAGGGCTGGGCGCTGTACGCCGAGCGGCTCTCGGACGAGCTCGGCTGGTTCACCGACAAGGGCTCGCGCCTGGGGATGCTCAAGGGCTCGGCGCTGCGCGCCGCCCGCGTCGTGATCGACATCGGCTGGCACCTGGACCTGCCGCTGCCCGCCGCCGAGGCGAAGCGCCACGGCGACCGCTGGAACTTCGACGTCGCCCTCGAGGTGCTGAAGACGCGCGGCCGCATCGCCGGGCACCGCGCCTACCCGGAGATCGTCCGCTACGCGGGCTGGCCGGGCCAGGCCATCTGCTACAAGCTCGGCGAGCGCGCCTGGGTGGACGCCCGCGCGGAGGCGCAGGCCGCCGCCGGTTCGTCCTTCGACCTGAAGGCCTGGCACACCAGGGCCCTCAACCTGGGGCCGATCGGCCTCGACAACCTCGCGTCGGTCCTGCGGGGGTAAGGAATGCACGGCAGCGGGGGGGGGGGGGGGGGGGGGGGGGGGGGGGGGGGGGGGGGGGGGGGGGGGGGGGGGGGGGGGGGGGGGGGGGGGGGGGGGGGGG
>NZ_JBVJHZ010000077.1:0-7558 GCF_055586545.1 Glycomyces sp. NPDC050141
CCCCACCCTTCCCTACCCTCCCCCCCCCCCCCCCCCCCCCCCCCCCCCCCTCCGCCCCCCCCCCCCCCCCCCCCCCCCCCCCCCCCCCCCCCCCGCCACAATCACGGATGTCGCCCGAGACGGATAGGCTGGCGGGACACCAAGGAGACCCGGAGCCGACAGCGAGGAGCGACATGGACATGTTCGCAGGAGGAGACCTGCAGAAGATGCTGCAGCAGGCGCAGCAGATGCAGGCCGACATGATGCAGGCACAGGCCGAGCTGGCCGAGTCCGAAGTCACCGCCTCCGCCGGAGGCGGGCTCGTGAGCGCCACCGTCACCGGAGACGGCGAGCTCAAGGGAGTCAAGATCGACCCGAAGGCGGTCGACCCCGAAGATGTCGAGACCCTCGAAGACCTCATCCTCGCCGCGGTCCAGGCCGCCAACGCGGACGCCAAGCGCCTCGCCGCCGAGAAGATGGGCCCGCTCGGCGACGCCCTCGGCGGCATGACCGGAGGCCTCGGCCTCCCCGGCATGTAGGAATTCCGCCAGCGGGCAGCAAGCCGAAGCCGCCCTCAGGGGGTCGGGCACATAGGCCGGAACGGCCAGGGCCGCAAGGTCTTGGCGACAGGGGCGTACAGGGCCCGCAGGGCCTGGCGTGGTTGGCGCAATCGCGGGCCGCGCCGCATTCACATTGATCAAGAACGAGCCGCAGGAAAGAGAAGATCCTTGTACGACGGGGCTTTGGGCGACCTCATCGAAGAGCTGGGGCAGCTCCCGGGCATCGGGCCGAAGAGCGCCCAGCGGCTGGCCTTCCACCTGCTGGCCTCCGAGAGCGCCGATGTGGAGCGTCTGACCTCGGCGCTCGAGCGGGTCAAAGCCCAGGTGCGGTTCTGCGAGACCTGCGGGAACGTGACCGAGGCCGAGCAGTGCGGCATCTGCCGGGACCCGCGCCGGTCTGAGACGCTGATCTGCGTCGTCGAGGAACCGAAGGACGTGCTCGCGATCGAGCGCACCGGGGAGTTCCGGGGCCGGTACCACGTGCTCGGGGGTGCGATCAACCCGCTGGAGGGCATCGGCCCGGACGACCTGCGCATCCGCCAGCTCATGATCAGGCTCCAAAAGGGAGAGACCAAGGAGCTGATCCTCGCTACGGACCCGAACACCGAGGGTGAGGCGACCGCTACCTATCTGGCGATGCTGGTGAAGCCCATGGGGTTCAAGGTGACCCGGTTGGCGAGCGGGCTGCCTGTCGGCGGGGACCTGGAGTACGCCGACGAGGTGACGCTGGGCCGGGCCTTCTCGGGCCGGCGCGATGTCGACTAGTGGCTAGCCGTTCGCTGCGGCCCGGTAGTTGGGGCCGGGCGGGCTTGGGTGCGGGGTTTCCTGGGGGCCTTGGTTTGTAGTCGGGTCCGGCACTGGCGGTGACCGGGTGCTGCGCCTGGTGATTTTGGGTTGCGGTGGGGCGCAACGGGTTTCACTTCGGTGCGATCCTTACGATTTGGGTAACAATATTCGCCGAAACGGTCACGATCACATAACGCTTAACAGTGGTGTAACTCACCTGGTCTTAGGCTGTCTCTACCTCCGAATACCCAACGACCGACGGGTGAGACAACCTATGCGCACGCCACCTTCCCCAATCAGGCGCGCCCTCGCCGCAGCGGCAGGCGCCGCTATGGCCTTGGGCCTGTTCACCGCCTGCGGCTCCGATGGCGATGGCGGCGGCGACGCCGACACCGCCGAGGACTTCGACTTCTCGTGTCCTGAGCGCACCGACGGCGAACCCGCCGCCGATGCCGCCAAGAACGAGTCGCAGCCGTTCGTCTTCGGTACCCCGGGCGACCCGACCAGCCTCGACCCGATCCTCGCCTCCGACGGGGAGACCTTCCGCGTCAACCGCCAGGTCTTCGACACGCTCCTCGACGCCGACTGCACCGACACCGTCCCCGGTCTCGCCGAGTCCTACGAGCAGAACGAGGAAGGCACGGAGTGGACGTTCAACCTGCGTGAGGGCGTGACCTTCCACGACGGGGCGGCGCTGGACGGCGCGGCCGTGTGCAAGAACTTCGAGCGCTGGGCGAACTTCAAGGGCGGCTACCAGTCCCCGAACTTCACCTACTACTACTCCTCGGTGTTCGGCGGCTTCGCCGAGAACGACGCGGCGATGGGCATTGAGACCGAGTCGATCTACAAGGGCTGCACCGCAGACGGCCTCACCGCGACCATCAGCCTGAGCAAGTACACCTCGAGCTTCCCGGGCGCGTTCACCCTCGAGTCGCTCTCGATCATCAGCCCGAACTCGATCGACGCCGTCGCCGACGTCGCGATCCCCGCCGCCGACTCGCCGCTGCCGGAGTACACCCAGACCGTCGGCACCCTCGCCGGCACCGGGCCCTACAAGCTCGAAAGCTGGGACCACAGCTCGCAAGAGGTCGTGCTCACCCGCAACGACGAGTACTTCGGCGAGCCCGCCAAGGTCAAGACGATCATCTTCAAGACCATCTCGGACGAGACCGCCCGCCGCCAGGCCCTCGAAGCCGGCGACATCCACGGCTACGACCTCGCCGCTCCCGCTGACGCGCAGGCGCTCATCGACGCGGGATACAACGTCCCCGTCCGCGGCGTGTTCAACCTGCTGTACCTCGCGTACACGCAGTCCCATGCGCCCCTTGAGGACCACGCGGTCCGCGAGGCACTCTCCTACGCCATCGACCGCGAGCGCATCGTCAACTCGGTGCTCCCCGAGGGCGGCATGGTCGCGACCCAGTTCATCCCGCCGAGCCTCGCGGGGTACTCGGAGGACGTCGCCGCCTACGACTACGACGCCGAGAAGGCCAAGCAGATGCTCGCCGACGCGGGCGCGGAGGACCTCACCATCACCTTCTGCTACCCGACCGACGTCACCCGCCCGTACATGCCGGCGCCGAAGGACATCTTCGACATGATCTCCTCCGACCTGCAGGCCGCGGGTGTCACGGTGGAGGCCAAGCCGATCACGTGGGTCGACTACATCCCGACCACCCGCTCCGGCGAGTGCCCGCTGTACCTGCTGGGCTGGACCGGCGACTTCGCCGACCCGTACAACTTCCTGGGCACCTGGTTCGCCACCGAGTCCACCGAGTGGGGCTTCGACAACCAGGAGGTCTTCGACTCGATCGCCGCGGCGAACACCGAACCGGACGAGGCCACCCGCGTCGAACTGTGGAAGACCGCGAACGAGGCCGTGATGGCCGAGCTCCCGGGCCTGCCGATCTCGTCCTCGCCGCCGTCGATCGCGTTCGCGCCCGACGTGTACCCGCCGGACGTCTCCCCGCTGACGCGGGAGGACTTCTCGCAGGTCTACTTCACCACCGGCTCCTAATCGGATCGATTACAGCCGAATATGCTGCGCTACACCGTTAAGCGCCTCCTGCAGTTGTCCGTGGCGCTCTTGGGACTCTCGCTGCTGCTGTTCGCGTGGTTCAAAGCCCTTCCGGGCGGACCCGAGAACCGGCTGCTCCCCGAGAACGCCACGGACCAGCAGCGGGAGGCGCTGCGGGCCGCCCTGGGTCTGGACGAACCGGTCTGGACCCAGTACGGCGAGTTCCTCGGCCGGATCGTCCGCCTCGACTTCGGCTCGTCGCTGTCGAGCGGGCGTCCGATCGCGACGGAGCTCGCCGACCGCCTGCCCGCCACCATCGAACTCTCCTTGGCCGCCATGCTCATCGCCGTGGGCCTGGGCATCCCGCTCGGGTACCTCGCGGCGAAGCGCCGCGGCACCTGGGTCGACTTCGGCACCGTCTCCGGCTCGCTCCTGGGGACGTGCATCCCGATCTTCTTCCTCGCCGCCATGCTCAAAGTGGTGTTCGCGCAGGAGCTCGGGTGGCTGCCGACCACGTTCCGCCTCACCGCGGGCGCCGACTTCACCGAGGTCACGGGCCTGCGCGTGTTCGACGGGCTCATCACGGGCGAGTTCGACATCGCCTGGGACGCCGTGAAGCACCTGATCCTGCCCGCGATCGCGCTCTCGTCGATCCCGCTCGCCGTCATCGTCCGCATCACCCGGGCCAGCGTGCTCGACGTGGTCGGCGAGGACTACGTGCGCACTGCTGACGCCAAGGGGCTCAAGCCCTCCACCGTCCGCGGCCGCCACGTCATGCGGAACGCGATGCTCCCGATCGCCACGATCATCGGCCTGCTGCTCGGCAGCCTCTTCGCGGGCGCCGTGCTCACCGAGAGCGTGTTCGCGTTCGGCGGCATCGGCTCCTTCGTCTACCAGGCGACGACCGAGCGCGACTACCCCGCGCTCATGGGCTTCATCCTCGTCATCGCCGTGTTCTACGTGGTCATCAACCTCATCGTGGACCTCTCGTACGGCCTGCTCGACCCGAGAGTGCGGGTGCGCAAATGACCATCGCGAAAATCGAGAAGCTCGACCGGCTCGTCGAGGCCACCGCGACCGCACGGGACGCCCGCACCGGTTCCCTGTGGCGCCAGTCGGTCCGGCGCATGCGCCGCTCGCCGATGGCGATCACCGGCGCGGTCATCGTCGGCCTGTTCGTGGTCGTCGCGGTGGTCGGCCCGTGGGTCGCCCCGTACGACCCGACGGCGCAGACCTGGGGCCGCGAGGTGTTCCTGAACCGGAACATCTTCCCGGGCCCGCGCCCTGAGAACTGGTTCGGCCTCGACCATCTGGGCCGGGACATGTTCTCCCGCATGATCGTCGGTGCCCGCCAGACCCTCCTGGTCGGCGTCGTGGCCACGTTCATCGGCTTCGTCGCCGGCGCCTTCATCGGCGGCGTGGCCGCCGCTGCGGGCACCTTCGGCGGCCGCTGGGGCGAACGCGTCGAAGCGGTCATCATGCGCGCGGTCGACGTCGCGCTCGCGATCCCGATGCTGCTCTTGGCGTTGAGCGTCGCGGCCCTGCTGGGCCCGTCGCTGCGGACGGTGATGATCGCCGTCGGCGTCGCCCAGATCCCGATCTTCGCGCGCCTGCTGCGCGGTTCGATGCTGGCGCAGGCCCACTCGGACTACGTGCTCGCCGCAATCGCCATCGGCGTCCCCAAGGGACGGATCGTCGTCTCGCACATCCTGCCGAACTCGCTCGGACCGGTGATCGTGCAGGCGACGCTCGTGCTCGCGACCGCGATCATCGAGGCCGCCGCGCTCTCCTACCTGGGCCTCGGCAACCCCGACCCGGGCAGCGCCGAGTGGGGCACGATGCTCGCCGACGCGCAGCGCTTCCTTTCGGGCGCACCGCAACTGGCGATCTACCCGGCCGTCGGCATCATCGTCACGGCGCTCGGCTTCACCCTCCTGGGCGAGGCCATGCGCGAATCGCTCGACCCGAGGCTGAGGAGGCAGGAATAGTGGCACTGCTCGAAGTCGAAGACCTGCGGGTCGCCTTCGGCGCGTCCACCGCCGTCGACGGCGTCTCCTTCTCGGTCCCCGAAGGCAAGGTGGTCGGGCTCGTGGGCGAGTCCGGCTGCGGCAAGTCGGTGACGAGCCTGGCGATCATGGGCCTGCTCCCGAAGGGCCGGGGACGCAAGCCCCGCCTGCCGGTCCAGGCCGCCGCCGCGGAACCGGTCGGCGGCGTCAAAGCCGCGACGCCGCAGACCGTGGCCGCCGGCGGCAGGGGCCGCCGCGGCGGCGCCGACGTCCAGGGCCGGGCCGTCTTCGACGGCACCGACCTCCTCCAGCTCACTCCGGCCGCGATGCGCCGCCGCCGCGGCAAGGACCTCGCCATGGTCTTCCAGGACCCGCTGTCGAGCCTCAACCCGGTCGTCCCGATCGGCAGGCAGATCACCGAGGTCCTCGAACGCCACCGGGGCCTCAAGGGCGACAAGGCGTCCAAGGAGGCCGCGCACCTGCTCGACCGCGTCGGCATCCCCGACCCGGTCCGCCGCCTCAAGGAGTACCCGCACCAGCTCTCCGGCGGCATGCGCCAGCGCGTGCTCATCGCCATCGCGGTCGCCTGCGCGCCCAGGCTTTTGATCGCCGACGAGCCGACGACGGCCCTGGACGTGACGATCCAGGCGCAGATCCTCGAGCTCCTGAAGGACCTCGTGGAGACGGAGGGCACGGCGCTGCTGATGATCACGCACGATCTCGGTGTGGTCGCGGGGATCTGCGACGAGGTGAACGTGCTCTACTCGGGCCGCGTGGTCGAGTCCGCGCCGGTGCGCGAGCTGTTCCGTGCGCCGACGCACCCTTACACGGTGGGGCTGCTGGGTTCGATTCCGCGGCTGGACCTGCCGATCCACGAGCCGCTGACGCCGATCCGCGGTTCGATCGCGGACGTGATCCGCTGGCACGACGGCTGCGCGTTCGCGCCCCGCTGCGACCGCGTCACTGCTTCCTGTGTGGACGGTGAGCCCGCACTGGTGGGTGCCGTGCACGCCCACCGCTGCGTCATGGCCGAGGAGGTCGTATGAGTACCGATCGACCGGAGCCGCGCGTTCCCGCGCAGCGCACGGAGGAACCGGACTTGTCCACGGCCGCTTCGGCTCCCGTTGCGGCCCCGCTGCTCGAGGTCGAGGATTTGAAGGTCCACTTCCCGATCCGGCGCGGCATCGTCGTGGAGCGGACCGTGGGTCACGTCCAGGCGGTCGACGGTGTCGGCCTCTCGATCGATGCGGGCGGCACGTACGGTCTGGTCGGCGAGTCGGGTTGCGGCAAGACCACGTTCGGTCGGGCCGTGCTGCGCCTGGAGGAGCCGACGGCGGGTCGCGTCCGGCTCGGCGGCGACGAGGTGACGGCGTTGAAGGGCGAGCGTTTGCGCCGCTTCAGGTCGAAGATGCAGATGGTGTTCCAGGACCCGCTCGGTTCGCTCAACCCCAGGCACAATGTGGACATGCTGCTGGCGGAGCCGTTGAAGGTCCACGGGGTCGGGTCGAAGGCCGAGCGGCGCAAGCTCGCGGTCGAGACGCTCGACGCGGTGGGTCTGCCGAAATCGGTGCTGGAGCGGTTCCCGCACGAGTTCTCGGGCGGGCAGCGTCAGCGTCTGGGCATCGCGCGGGCGCTGATGCTGCGTCCGGACCTGATCGTGTGCGACGAGCCGGTGAGCGCGCTGGACGTGTCGATCCAGGCGCAGGTGATGAACCTGCTCGATGAGCTGCAGGACGAGTTCGGGCTGACGTACCTGGTGATCGCGCACGACCTGGCGGTGGTCCGGCACCTGTCGGACCGGGTCGGGGTCATGTACCTGGGCAAGCTCGTGGAGGAGGCGGATTCGGAGACAATCTACGAGCACCCGCGCCATCCTTACACGAAGGCGCTGCTTTCGGCAGTGCCGCAGCCGGACCCGGAGGTCGAGGCGAATCGCGAGCGGATCATCTTGAAGGGGGACTTGCCTTCTCCGGCGAATCCGCCTTCGGGCTGCCGGTTCCGGACGCGCTGCCCTTGGGCCGAGGACATCTGCGCCGAGGTGGAGCCGGAGTGGCGTGAGGCGGCGAGCGGCCACAAGGTCGCCTGCCACTTCGATCTTTAACTGAACTGGTGTGTGCGGCGGGGGGGGGGGGGGGGGGGGGGGGGGGGGGGGGGGGGGGGGGGGGGGGGGGGGGGGGGGGGGGGGGGGGGGGGGGGGGGGGGGGGGGGGG
>NZ_JBVJHZ010000078.1:0-6875 GCF_055586545.1 Glycomyces sp. NPDC050141
GGGGGAGGGGGGGGGGGGCGTTGGGGTCCCCCCGGACTGGGGGGGGGGGGGGGGTTTGGGGGGGGGGGGGGGGGGGGGGGGGGGGGGGAGGGGGGGGGGGGGCCGCCCCCCCCCCCCCCCCCCCCTCTTGCCATGTCTTAACCGCGCCAGTTCTCCAGGTACCCGTTCGCGATCGCCATAGCCAGATCGGCCAGGCCCTGCTGGTCCATCGCCGCATCAGGCGACACCGAGATCCGCACCACCGTATACGAGTTGTCGTCCTGCACATGGAGGTGGAAGTTCGAGGTCTCGCCCTCGGGGACGCGCGCGACCGCCGCCGCCTGGTCGCCGATCTCCGGCGCCGGCTCCACGAGCGTCCAGGCCTCACCCAGCTCACCGATATCGTTGGTGCCCAGCTCGAAGTTGACGCTCGCCTTCGCATCCGTGTCGAAGACCGTGCTCTCGACCTCAACCAGCGCCGTCGCCCGCTCGGCCTCGCCGTACGTCAACGAGCAGGTCTGCACCCACCCGCGGCTCTTCTCCTCCGCGTCGCCGACCTCCACGGGCTCCGCACCGTCCACCACGGCGTCCAGCGGCGCCGTGTCCACCAGCGAGCACGGCTCCGAGCTGCCCTCGTACGTCAGGCCCGAGTCCGAACCGCCCGCGTTCCCCGAACTGTCCTCGCGGTTCACGAACCACCACGCGCCGCCGCCGACCAGCGCCAGCGCGACCACGCCGATGATGATCTTCGGGACAGGGCTCGACTTGCGCGCCCGGCTCCGCACCTTCTGGAAGTCCGAACGCCGACGCGGCTCCTTCGGCATGTACCCCAGGCGCCCGATCGTCGTGGTCTCGTTCCCGCCGCCCCACTCGCTGCGCGCCTCGTCCGTGAACGCGGTCTCCTCGAACGGCTGGTCCCGGCGCGACACCGGTTCGGCGCCGCCCTGCTGCTGGAACTGCTGCCCGCCCGCACCGCGCGGCGGCGAACCGGCCTCACGGCGCGGCGGCGAACCTGCGTCCCGCCTCGGCGGCGACCCGGCACCCCACTGGTCCGCACGCGGATCGGTCCGAGGATTCGAACCCGTCACCGGCCCGCCCTGCTGGGGACGCCGCGACTCGTACCCGCCCGGCTGCGCCTCATACCCGCCGGTCTGCGGGGAGAACTGCTGCGGCGACTGCCCGTAGCCCTGACCGGGCCCGCCCGCCGAAGGCCCGCCCGCGCGCGGCACGCCGCCGCGGGGGTCCTGCGCAGGACGCCCCGCCTGCGGCAGCGGGCGCTGGCCGCCCTGGGGGCCCTGCGGTCCACCGGCCTGGGGACGCCCGGCCTGGGGCATCTGCCCGCTCGGGTACTGGCCGGAGTCGCCCTGCGCTCCGCGCGGTCGGCCCGCGCGGGGCTGCCACTGGCCCGAACCCGGCCGCTGCCCGTCCTCGGGCTGCTCGTCGTATGCCGGGCCAAAGGGTGGTGTGGCGCTCACGATGATCCTCCGCGAATGATTCCCGGCGTGTCGACTTGACGCCGCGGTAGTCACCGCCAGCTTAAAGGGGGCCGCCTAATTCGCCGCTCGGGGGAGCGCGTCGACGAGGCCCGCGCCGAGATCCTCCGTCAGCTGCCGCACCTCCCCGCCCTCGGGCGGCACGCCGGTGAAGAACACGTTGATGCTCAGGGTCGCGTTCGCGACCTGGATGTGGAGCCGCACCTGCGTCTCCTCGCCCTCGGCGACCGTGACGGCCGCCGCCTGCTCGCCGATCCCGTCCACGTCCTCGGTCGTGAAGTCCTTCGACGCCTCGAAGTCGAGCACCCCGGCGTACGCGGCCCGCGCCTTCGACGCGTCCTCGTAGACCTGCACGGTTGAGAAGAGCGTCACCAGCCGGTACGCGTCGCCTCCGGCGTATTCCGCGCCATAGGTGCACTTGAACGTGCGCACTGCCTCCTCCGAGGACTCCTCGGGGTTGCGGGCCTGCTCGGTGTCGGCCCACGGCGCGAGCAGCTCGGTGTTCACCGAGATGTCGCACAGGTCGCCGATCTCCCCGGCCTCCACGGCGGGTGCTTCCTCGCCGGAGCCGGAGGACCAGTAGAGGACGGTCGCTCCGCCCGCGAGCAGGAGCGCGACCACGGCGAGCACCCAGCCCACGCTCGTGAGCTGGCGGAACAGGTCGGCACCGCGATGCCGCCCCTGGTAGGTGGAGGGTTTTCCGTCCGCCCGGGGCTCCTCGGACTTGTCCGAGTCGATCACCTGGAGTGCGATGGTCGTCGTCCTTATCTTGGGGGCCCGCTGCTGACGCGCCAGCACACAGCTTATCGAGTACATGGGACACGGGCCACGCTCGCGCCGTGCCAACAACGAGGAGTCGTGTTTTCTCACCCTTTCGGGCGGGTTCCGACTGAGAGCAGCGGCACCGGTCCGTTGACCGGCTCGGCGAATGACGCAGAGTGTGCGATACTCGACCTTGTCGTACCGCACACAGCTACGGACGGTGCGACCTGGAGATGTCCTGTCCGCGTCCCTCACGACGGCGACGGACTTGACCACTCGGCCGGGGAAGAGGTTGAATCCCCAGCGCGAGTTGAGGCTTTCAGTGCGGCCCGAACGGCATGATTTGAGCGCCGGAGCATGGCTCGCCAGCCTCTTGGGCGAAGCGAGCCGGATGCCGGCATCGCCAAGCCGGGAGGACCGCACTGCTGATGCCGCGCCCGTGCGGCAGCGGATGCAGATCGCATCACGCGCCCGGGCGGCGGCTGGAATGGAGATTTATTCATATGCGCGAGAACGAGCCGCGCGAACAGGTTCCCGTGGTTGCGGTGACCTTCATGGCTCCTCAGAAACCCAAGAACGACGAGCCCCCGGCGGACACGCCGCGGACCGAGCGCCCCCGCGCCGCCGCGTCCACCGCCGCGATGTTCGCCCCCCCGCCGAAGGTCGCGCCGAAAGCCGCCGAACCCAAGGCCGAGCCCAAGCGCGACCAGCGCGAGGAAGAGCCTGAGCCGCGCCGCGGCCAGGCGAAGAAGACGCAGGCCAAGAAGGCCCAGCCCCAGGAGCAGCAGGCGACGCGCAAGCGCACCCGCAACCGCCCCGACCGGGCTGAACGACTCGCCGAAAAGGGCGCCTCCGACCGGGGCCCCGAGAAGAGCGACTTCCGACCCGCCGAGAAGCCCGAGCCGAAGGCCGAAGCGTCCGAGGCCGAGGAGTTCGACGACGACTACGACGACGATGACGACTCCGAGGCCGGGCGACGCCGCCGCGGTCGCCGGGGCCGCCGCGGCCGAGGCCGCGGCAAGGGCGTCGACGGCGCTGCCGACGACGATGACGAGAACGACGACGAGGACCGCGAGTCCGACGCCGACGAAGACGACGAGGACGCCGAGGCCGACGGCCCCGAAGTGACCCGCCGCCGCCGTCGCCGCCGTCGCCGCGCCGGTTCCGAGGACTCCGACCGCTCGCGTCCGGACGACGCCGACGACGACGCCGAAGTGGTCGTCAAGGTCCGCACCCCGCAGCGCCGCACCTCCTCCAACGAGGAAGTGCGCGGCGTCTCCGGCTCCACGCGCCTCGAAGCGAAGCGCCAGCGCCGCCGCGACGGCCGCAAGTCCGGCCGCGGCCGCGTCCAGGTCGTCAGCGAGGCCGAGTTCCTGGCCCGCCGCGAGGCCGTCGAGCGCCAGATGATCGTGCGCGTCCGCAACGGCCGCTCGCAGGCCGCCGTCCTCGAGGACGGCATCCTCGCCGAGCACTACGTGTCGAAGTCGGGCACCCAGGGCCTGGTCGGCAACGTCTACCTCGGCAAGGTCCAGAACGTGCTCCCGAGCATGGAGGCCGCCTTCGTCGACATCGGCCGCGGCCGCAACGCCGTGCTCTACGCCGGCGAAGTGAACTGGGACGCCACCGGCCTCGCCGGTAAGGCCCGCTCCATCGAGCAGGCCCTGCGCCCCGGCGACCCCGTGCTCGTCCAGGTCACCAAGGACCCGGTCGGCCACAAGGGCGCCCGCCTGACCAGCCACATCGCGCTGTCGGGCCGCCACCTGGTCTACGTCCCGGGCGGCAACGCCTCCGGGATCTCCCGCAAGCTCCCCGACCGCGAGCGCACCCGCCTGCGCGCGGCGCTCAAGAAGCTCGTGCCCGAGGGCGCGGGCGTGATCGTCCGCACCGCGGCCGAAGGCGCCGGCCCCGAAGAGCTGGCCCGCGACATCTCCCGCCTCCAGATCGAGTGGGAGGAGATCCAGGCCAAGTCGAAGAAGGGCAACGCGCCCAGCGTGCTGCACTCCGAGCCCGACGTGCTCATCCGGGTCGTCCGCGACGTCTTCAACGAGGACTTCAAGGAGATCGTGGTCGAGGGCGAAGAGGCCTACGACGAGATCCACAAGTACCTCGAATCGGTCTCGCCCGAGCTGCTGCCGCGGCTCAAGCGCCACACCGGCACGAAGGACGTCTTCGCCGAGATGCGCGTCGACGAGCAGCTGCTCAAGGCCCTGGACCGCAAGGTCTACCTGCCTTCCGGCGGCTCGCTCGTCATCGACCGCACCGAGGCCATGACCGTGATCGACGTCAACACCGGCCGTTTCACCGGTGAGGGCGGCAACCTCGAGGAGACCGTCACCAGGAACAACCTGGAGGCGGCCGAGGAGATCGTGCGCCAGCTGCGCCTGCGCGACATCGGCGGCATCATCGTGATCGACTTCATCGACATGGTGCTCGAGTCGAACCGCGACCTGGTGCTGCGCCGCCTGACCGAGTGCCTGGGCCGGGACCGGACCAAGCACCAGGTCACCGAGGTCACCTCGCTGGGCCTGGTCCAGATGACCCGCAAGCGCGTCGGCCAGGGCCTCATCGAGGCCTTCTCCGAGCCGTGCGAGCACTGCAAGGGCCGCGGGGTCATGGTCCACACGGACGAGATCCTGGGGAACACCCGCAAGAAGGGCAACGGCGGCGGTGGCGGCAACGCCAACCAGAACCAGTCCCAGGGTCAGCAGCAGCAGCAGGGCCAGGGCGGCGGCAAGAAGAAGCGCGACCGCTCCAGGGGCAAGCAGCAGGACCAGCAGCAGGACCAGTCGGCCGAGCCGCACGTCAAGTCCGCCGCCGCTGAGACCGCCAAGATCGCCGCCGCGCTCACCGAGCACGGCCACGACGACCACGAGGACGCCGCGATCGACGACGAGACGACCGACGAGCCGATCGCTTCCAGCGAACCGGCCCAGGCCGACGCCGACGTCGAGACCGAGCCCGTGGACCTCGCCCCCGAGACCGAGGAGGCCGTCCCCGCGGACGCCCCCGAGGCCCCGGCCGAGGAGACCAGCACCGCTGACTCGTCCACCGAGGCAGCGGAAGCCGACACCGAACCCGGCGGCGACGCCGGATCGGCGGCGTCCGAGCACTAGGAGGTCCCGCGCCGCGGACTGTGACGTTCGCGGCGCTGGGCTCATCCCGATGCCGGAACCAGCGGGTACATGACGTACCCTAGTGAGCGGCCTATAGAGCCCTCAGCTTTTCCTCCCCGGAACGGGGGGATGAACGCGGAGCTCGATCGGCGGGCCGGCCCAGGCGACGTTTACGGAACCGAAGGCTGGCAGGTGCCTGGCACCGCGAAATTGACAGAACACCGTTCCCCTGCGGGGAACTCATTTCCCCGCACCGGGGAGGACCCAAGGAGACCGCGTCGACATGTACGCAATCGTCAAGACTGGCGGAAAGCAGTACAAGGTCGCCGAAGGTGACGTCCTCGAAGTCGAGAAGCTTCAGGGCGCGCCCGGCGACACGCTTACGCTGCCTGCGGTGTTGCTCGTCGACGAAGGCACTGTGGTCACCGACGCCTCTGGCGTCACGGTGAGCGGTGAACTTCTCGAGCACACCAAGGGCCCGAAGATCAAGATCCACAAGTACAAGAACAAGACCGGCTACCACAAGCGCCAGGGTCACCGTCAGCCGCTGACCCGCGTCAAGGTCACTGGCATCACCAAGTAAGGGGTTGGACAGATGGCACACAAAAAGGGCGCATCCAGCTCCCGCAACGGGCGTGACTCCAACGCCCAGCGACTTGGCGTCAAGCGCTTCGGCGGCCAGCACGTGAACGCGGGCGAGATCCTCATCCGTCAGCGCGGCACCAAGTACCACCCTGGCGACCTGGTCGGCCGCGGCGGCGATGACACGCTGTTCGCTCTGGCCGAGGGAGAGGTCCTCTTCTCCTCCAAGCGCGGTCGCAAGCTGGTCAACATCGTCCCGATCTCCACTGAGGTCGCGGCGTAAGACCGGAGCGGCAACGCTCGAAAGCATGAAAGGGCCGGGCCCGTCGAAAGACGGACCCGGCCCTTTCGCGTACCCGCCTCCTTCCCCTCCCCGCATCCCCACCGCCCCACCGCATCCGGAACGTCAAGACGCGAACACCGATCGCAACAGGTTGTTCACCGCGAGGACCCCGGAATGTCGGACCCTTCCCCTAGGTTCGAACCAAGGACCCCGCGACGAAGCGAGAAAAGCCGGCCCCGTCCGCGACCCGTCCGGACCGGCTTTTCAGCGATCCGGATGCGCCGCAGCGGCATTGCCGCAGCTCAACCCAGTCGCGCTCGAAAAGGGGACCCCCCGTTTCATGCCCTCGAAAGGGCGTGTAATGTTGTCCTAGCCCGAGGGGGAACGGAACAGAGCGAAAAGCCTGGTCCGGAAGCCGCCGGAGACCAGCGACAAACTCACTGAGTTTAGGCGCGGTCCGGAAGCTGAATCTCGGGAATCTTTGAGACTCAATAGAGGCTCGATCGGGTGTGACACAGGTTAATCGACCTGAGTTTGGCACACGGATCTGAGACTGTTAGAGTCGAGAGGTTGCTCCGGCTGAGGCCGAATCCCTAATGTGGATCGACTTGGGTTGGCGTGTTGTTTGAGAACTCAACAGGGTGTTTGGATGGTCAGCGTGCG
>NZ_JBVJHZ010000079.1:0-4802 GCF_055586545.1 Glycomyces sp. NPDC050141
CAGAGGTAAAGACAAAAAACACCGTCCGTCCTTCCATTCCCCTCCCTCCCCCCCCCCCCCCCCCCCCCCCCCCCCCCCCGCCCCCCCCACCCCCCCCCCCCCCCCCCCCCCCCCCCCCCCCCGGCGGGTTCTCAGTTGTTCGACCAGACGTGTCTGGGCACCTGGCCGAGGATGTCGAGCAGGAAGTCCGCGTAGAAGAACACCTCTTCGAGCTTGATCCCCCCTTGGCGGGAGGTCATGAGCCACGGCCCCTCGAACCGCCAGCCGTACGAGCGGGCGCGCTGGTCCTGCAGCATCCACTCCATGGTGCGGGCGTGGATGATGTCGTACGCGAACCGCCGGTTCGGCGACTTGATCCGGAAGAAGTCGTTGAACGCCTGGTTCTCGAAGTCGATGTCCTTCGCGAACCGCTTGGTCAGGAAGTTCTCCTGGCTGATGTCCAGCAGCGGCCGCGAGGTCGGCAGGCCGATCGCGACGACCTGGTAGTTGAACGTCTTCCGCTCCTTGCCGCTGCCGGTGGAGTACTGGTACTGGAAGAACACGATGTGCACGTTCTTGTACATGCCGCGGAAGACGTCGATGCCCTTGCGCGAGTGCCCCTGGTTGAAGGGCTCCTCAGTAGACAGGCCGGTCACCGAGTTGTCGCCGGGCTCGTAGTGGAAGCCGTACTGGGCCGCCCAGGCCCGGTACATCGCGATCTTCTTCTGCCGTGCGCGCCAAGCGAAGTACGCGCCGACGCCGACCACGAGGAGGCACAGGACGTAAGCCCACCAGGGCATGTCGCTACTGCTGCTCGAAGCGAGCAGTGTCTCGTTCACTGGGGTGGTTCCTTCGGGCTGGGGATTCGGGGTCGCCGCCGGGGGCTACCGGCCGTAGGGCTGCTGACCGTAACCGGGCTGCTGCGGCTGCTGGGGCTGCTGGGGCTGCTGCGGGTAGCCCGGCTGGGGCGCGGGCTGGCCGTAGCCGGGCTGCGGGGCGCCGTAACCGGGCTGGGGCTGCTGCCCGTAGCCGGGCTGCGGGGCGGGCTGGCCGTAACCGGGCTGCTGCGGGGGCTGCTGCTGGTAGCCGACCTGCTGCGGCTGGCCGTACGGCATCTGGCCGGGTGCGGGCTGCGGCGGCATCTGCTGCTGGGCCGGGGGCTGCTGCATGTACGCGGGCTGGCCCATGTCGCGCATCTTCGGCGCGGTGCGGGCGGCCGGGTTGTCGAGCTCGAAGTACTCCTCGGGCTTGAACCCGCCCATCTTCGCGGAGATCGAACCGGGGAAGACCTGCAGCGCGGTGTTGTACTCGCGCACGTTCGCGTTGTAGAACCGGCGCGGGGCCGCGATGCGGTTCTCGGTCTCGGTGATCTCGGTCTGCAGCTGCAGGAAGTTCTGGTTGGTCTGCAGCGCCGGGTAGGACTCCTGCATGTGGATGACGCCGCGGATGGCGTTCCCGAGCTGGCCTTCGGCCGCACCCTGCTGGCCGTGGCCCGCGTTCGGGTCCTGGCGGGTCTGCATGGCCATCGCGCGCGCCTCGGCGACCTGCCGCAGCGTCGCGTTCTCGGAGCCCGCGGCCTGCTGCACGACGTACATCAGGTTGTCCAGCAGGTCGTACCGGCGCTGGAGCTCGACATCGATCTGCGCCCAAGACTCCTGGGTGATGTTGCGCATTCGCACCAGTTTGTTCCGGCCGCCGAGGGCCGCGAACACCAGGATCAGGCCGATCAGCAACAGGAGGATCAGGATCCAGACGATTGGGTTGCTCATAGAGCGTGAGCTTAGTGCATCTATGCCAACGGGAGGGCACCCGTGCAGCGCCAATTGACGGCTCGCACGCGTCGCCGAAGGTGGCCCTCCCGTCGCGTAAGAAGATGGTCGGAATCAGCCCAGGGCGTTCTCGACGACCGCCACGAGCTCGGCCGCGACGGACTGCGCCACCGGCTCCTCCGAGGCCTCCACCATGACCCGCACCAGCGGCTCGGTCCCGGAGGGGCGCAACAGGACCCGGCCGTCGGAGCCGAGCTTCGCCTGCCACTGGGCCACCGCGCTGACCACGTCCGCATGGTCGATCACGGACTTGTCCGCGACCCGCACGTTGATGAGGACCTGCGGCGCGGGCGTGAACACCGAAGCGAGTTCCGCGAGCGACTTTCCGGTGGCGGCCATGCGCGCCAGGAGCAGGATCGCCGTGAGCGTCCCGTCGCCGGTGGTCGCGTGGTCGGAGACGATGATGTGCCCCGACTGCTCGCCGCCGAGCGAGTACCCGCCCTCGCCGAGCCGCTCCAGCACATAGCGGTCGCCGACACCGGTGACCTCGAGCTTGATCCCGGCCGCGCCCATCGCCTGGTGCAGGCCCAGGTTCGACATCACGGTGGTGACGAGCGTGTCGCCCCGCAGCTGCCCGGCCTCGCGCATCGCCAGCGCCAGGATCGCCATGATCGCGTCGCCGTCGACGTCGTTGCCGTCCGCGTCCACCGCGAGGCAGCGGTCCGCGTCCCCGTCGAGCGCGATACCGGCGTGCGCGCCGTGCTCGACGACGGCCGCGCGCAGCCCGCCCATGTGGGTGGAGCCGCAGTCCTCGTTGATGTTGAGCCCGTTGGGGTCGGCGTTGATGAGCACGACCTCGGCGCCCGCGCGGCGCAGGGCCTCGGGGGCCGCGCCGCTCGCCGCGCCGTTGGCGGGGTCGAGCACGACCTTGATGCCGTCAAGGGGGTGCGGGGTGGCCGCGACCAGGTGCTCGATGTACGACTCGACGGGGTCCACGGAGCGGACGATGCGGCCGACGCCGTCGCCCTGCGGCAGCGGCGCCGGGTCGCCCATGGCCGCCTCGATGGCGTCCTCGACCTCGTCGGGGAGTTTGCGGCCGCCGGCCGCGAAGAACTTGATGCCGTTGTCGGGCATGGGGTTGTGCGAGGCCGAGACCATGACGCCGAAGTCGGCGCCGGTCAGGGCCGTGAGGTGGGCGACCGCGGGCGTGGGAAGGATGCCCAGGTCGATGACTTTCACGCCCGCCGCGGCGAGGCCTGCCGCGCTGGCGGCGGCGAGCATGTCGCCGGAGGCGCGGGGGTCGCGGCCGATGACGGCGACCGGGCGCCGGTCAGTCGCGCCGAGGACGCGCGCGGCGGCGATGTTGAGGCGGAGTGCCAGGTCGGGCGTGAGGTCGGCGTTCGCCCGCCCCCGTACGCCGTCGGTCCCGAACAGTCGTGACACGGTGTGGCTTCCCATCGTTGTGGCATAAAAAAACGGGGGCCGCCGAGGATGTCCTCCTCGGCAGCCCCGTCGCTTGTGCAGACTAGCGCGTCCCCACTGGAGTGGGGAAGGCGTGCTAGCGCTTCGAGTACTGCGGTGCCTTGCGGGCCTTCTTGAGGCCGTACTTCTTCGATTCCTTCTCGCGGGCGTCGCGGGTCAGGAACCCGGCGGCCTTGAGGGCCGGGCGGGTGTTCGGGTCGATCTCGACCAGGGCCCGGGCGATGCCGAGGCGGAGCGCGCCGGCCTGGCCGGTGGCGCCGCCGCCGTGGATGTTGACCAGGACGTCGAAGTTGTCGCCGGCCTCGACGGTCACGAAGGGCTCCGCGACGGTCTGCTGGTGGACCTTGCTCGGGAAGTAGTCCTCGAGGGTCTTGCCGTTGACGACGTACTTGCCGGTGCCGGCGACCAGGCGGACGCGGGCGATGGCGCGCTTGCGGCGGCCCACGGTCTGGATCGCGCGGTCGGCGGGGACCATGGGGATGCTCGGCACGGACGGCGCGGCGGCGACGTCGGCGGGAACCTCAGGGACCTCGACGGGGTCAACGACCGCCTCGACGGCCACGGGGGCCTCAGCGGCTTCGACGGCCTCGGGGGCTTCGGTCTCGACGACCTCGGCGGCTTCGGTGGCCTCGGTGGCCTGGATCTCGTCACTCATGTGGATGCTCCTGTTCCGCCCGCGCCTACTGCGCGATCTTCTTGATCTCGTACGGCTTCGGCTGCTGGGCGGTGTGCGGGTGGCCGGGACCCGCGTAGACCTTCAGCTTCTTGGAAACGGCGCGGCCGAGCTTGTTCTTCGGCAGCATGCCGAAGACGGCCTTCTCGACGACCTTGTGGGGGGCCTTCTCCATGAAGTCGGCGTACGACTTCTCCTTGAGACCGCCCGGGTAGCCGGAGTGGCGGTAGGCCTTCTTGGTCTGGAGCTTGTTCCGGGTCAGGACGACCTTCTCGGCGTTCACGATGATGACGTAGTCACCCGTGTCCGCGTTCGGTGCGAAGGTCGGCTTGTGCTTGCCTCGGAGCAGATCGGCAGCGTGCGTCGCGAGCCGGCCCAACACCACGTCGGTCGCGTCGATCACGAGCCACTGCGGGTCAATGTCACCCGGCTTAGGGCTGTACGTGCGCACAGGTTTACCTAGCTTTCGTTGTTGGTGTGAAACGAATCCCGCTGAAGTGAGCGGGACCGCCTGAATCCCCCACCTCGGCGAAGCTTGCGAGCCGTAAATTGGCTCGGCTCGGCGAAACTTGCGAGCCGTAGATCGACTCAGCCTGAGACGGCCACCCGCCGCGGCGGGTGTGGGATTCGTTGGACAGCGTCTTACGCAGAAGACACTCGAACAACAGCTGCCAAGTCTACGCGGTGGTGGCGGCCCCCTTGACGGCGGCCGCCGTGACCTCGGCTACAGCGTTTCCAGGCCGTCAGGCGAGGGGCGTCAGGGCGCAGCGGATCGTACGCGCAGGTGTCGATGCGCGGGTCCGGGGGGGGGGGGGGGGGGGGGGGGGGGGGGGGGGGGGGGGGGGGGGGGGGGAGGGGGGGGGGGGGGGGGGGTGGGGGGGGGGTGTGTCGCTGTTTCT
>NZ_JBVJHZ010000080.1:0-1883 GCF_055586545.1 Glycomyces sp. NPDC050141
GCGTGTTGTTTGAGAACTCAACAGGGTGTTTGGATGGTCAGCGTGCGGGCTGATCGAGGTCACTGGACAAGGTTTCGGTGATGCTTGGTTGGTACTGTTTTTGACTGTCTTTTCCTTGGGACACTTGCTTGGTGTCCCGTTGAAAATCGGTCAGGACATGCTTCGACACATACCAAAGTCGCCATAGCCGCAAGGTTGTGGTGCGCAACAGGTTTTTGTTGGAGAGTTTGATCCTGGCTCAGGACGAACGCTGGCGGCGTGCTTCACACATGCAAGTCGAACGGAAAGGCCCGCTTGCGGGTACTCGAGTGGCGAACGGGTGAGTAACACGTGGGTAACCTGCCCCCATCTCTGGGATAACCGTTGGAAACGGCGGCTAATACCGGATACGACCTGGCTCCGCATGGTGCTGGGTGGAAAGTTTTTGCGGTTGGGGAGGGGCCCGCGGCCTATCAGCTTGTTGGTGCGGTAGTGGCGTACCAAGGCGATGACGGGTAGCCGGCCTGAGAGGGCGGTCGGTCACATTGGGACTGAGATACGGCCCAGACTCCTACGGGAGGCAGCAGTGGGGAATTTTGCACAATGGGCGGAAGCCTGATGCAGCGACGCCGCGTGAGGGATGACGGCTTTCGGGTTGTAAACCTCTTTTATCCACCACGAAGGCCAGGTATTCGCCTGGTTGACGGTAGTGGTTGAATAAGCGCCGGCTAACTACGTGCCAGCAGCCGCGGTAAGACGTAGGGCGCGAGCGTTGTCCGGATTTATTGGGCGTAAAGGGCTCGTAGGCGGTTGATTGCGTCCGCCGTGAAAGGCCTCGGCTTAACCGGGGTTTTGCGGTGGATACGGGTCGACTTGAGGCAATTAGGGGAGATCGGAATTCTACGTGTAGCGGTGAAATGCGCAGATATGTGGAGGAACACCGGTGGCGAAGGCGGATCTCTGGGATTGTTCTGACGCTGAGGAGCGAAAGCGTGGGGAGCGAACAGGATTAGATACCCTGGTAGTCCATGCTGTAAACGGTGGGCGCTAGGTGTGGGGTCACGTTGGTTGATTCTGTGCCGTAGCTAACGCATTAAGCGCCCCGCCTGGGGAGTACGGCCGCAAGGCTAAAACTCAAAGGAATTGACGGGGGCCCGCACAAGCGGCGGAGCATGCGGATTAATTCGATGCAACGCGAAGAACCTTACCTAGGTTTGACATCACCCGGAAACCTCTAGAGATAGAGGCCTCTTCGGACTGGGTGACAGGTGGTGCATGGCTGTCGTCAGCTCGTGTCGTGAGATGTTGGGTTAAGTCCCGCAACGAGCGCAACCCTTATCCCGTGTTGCCAGCATTCAGTTGGGGACTCACGGGAGACTGCCGGGGTTAACTCGGAGGAAGGTGGGGATGAGGTCAAGTCATCATGCCCCTTATGTCTAGGGCTTCACGCATGCTACATTGGCCGGTACAGCGGGTTGCGATACCGTGAGGTGGAGCGAATCCCTGTAAAGCCGGTCTTGGTTCGGATTCGAGTCTGCAACTCGACTCGATGAAGGTGGAGTCGCTAGTAATCGCAGATCAGCAACGCTGCGGTGAATGCGTTCCCGGGCCTTGTACACACCGCCCGTCACGTCATGAAAGTTGGCAACACCCGAAGCCTGCGGCCTAACCGGTTTACCGGAGGGAGTGGTCGAAGGTGGGGCTGGCGATTAGGACGAAGTCGTAACAAGGTAGCCGTACCGGAAGGTGCGGCTGGATCACCTCCTTTCTAAGGAGTCCCGACCCCCCTTGCGAGGGGGCGTCAACCATCCGAGCCCGTATGTCGGCATCACGTCGTCATCGGTTACTGCTCGGGTGTGTATGGACTAAATGTTTTAAATGGTGTGTCGACTGCACGTTGCACG
>NZ_JBVJHZ010000080.1:1977-4573 GCF_055586545.1 Glycomyces sp. NPDC050141
TGTGGTCAATGTGTTGTTTGAGATTTGTATAGTGTGCGTGAGTGTCTTTGTTTCTATCTGATTTGACCGTGTGTTGGTTAAGTTGTGTAGGGCGCATGGTGGATGCCTTGGTGCCGGATGACCGATGAAGGACGTGTGAGGCTGCGATATGCCTGGGGGAGTTGCCAACTGGACTTTGATCCCAGGGTTTCCGAATGGGGTAACCCAGCCAGGTTGATGCCTGGTTGCCGCTGGCTGAATGTATAGGCTGGTTGGTGGTGTGGCGGGGAAGTGAAACATCTCAGTACCTGCTGTGGAGAAAACAAGAGTGATTCCGTGAGTAGCGGCGAGCGAAAGCGGAGGAGGCTAAACCTGGTTCGTGTGATAGCCGGCAGGCGTTGCGGGTCAGGGGTTGTGGGACGTTTCCGTTAGTTTCTGCCGAAACTAGGTTCACGCAGCATTGTCTAGTCGAACGGTGTGGGAAAGCCGACCGGAGAGGGTGAGAGTCCCGTAGGTGAAGGGCAGTGCTGGTGTTCGGGGAGCGCACCCGAGTAGCGCGGGTTTCGTGGAGGCTCGTGTGAATCTGGCAGGACCGTCTGCTAAGCCTAAAGAGGTCCGGTGACCGATAGTGGATAGTACCGTGAGGGAATGGTGAAAAGTACCCCGGGAGGGGAGTGAAATAGTGCCTGAAACCATGTGCCTGTAAACCGTCAGAGCCCGGCAGTAGTCTTCGGATTGCTGTAGGCGGGTGATGGCGTGCCTTTTGAAGAATGAGCCTGCGAGTTATGGTATGCCGCGAGGTTAAGCCGTTGTGGTGGAGCCGGAGCGAAAGCGAGTCTGAATAGGGCGTTGAGTGGTGTGTTGTAGACCCGAAGCGGGGTGATCTACCCATGTCCAGGGTGAAGCGGCTGTAAGAGGTCGTGGAGGCCCGAACCCACCTAGGTTGCAAACTGGGGGGATGAGGTGTGGGTAGGGGTGAAAGGCCAATCAAACTCCGTGATAGCTGGTTCTCCCCGAAATGCATTTAGGTGCAGCGTCGCATGTTGCTCCGTGGTGGTAGGGCGCTGGTTGGGTGATGGGCCGTGTCGGTTACTGAGCTCAGCTAAACTTCGAATGCCATGGTGTTGAGTGCGGCAGTGAGTCGGCGGGTGAGAAGATCCGTCGTCGAGAGGGAAACAGCCCAGATTACCGGCTAAGGCCCCTAAGGGTGCACTGAGTGGAAAAGGATGTGGGGTCGCGTTGACAGCCAGGAGGTTGGCTTAGAAGCAGCCACCCTTGAAAGAGTGCGTAATAGCTCACTGGTCGAGTGGTTCTGCGCCGATAATGTAGCGGGGCTGAAGTGCACCGCCGAAGCCGTAGCAATGCCACACAGTTACGACTGTGTGGGTTGGGTAGGGGAGCGTCGTACATGGGGTGAAGCTCCGGGGTAACCCATGGGGTGGACTTTGTACGAGTGAGAATGCAGGCATGAGTAGCGAAACACAGGTGAGAATCCTGTGCGCCGATTGACTAAGGGTTCCAGGGGACGGTTGTTCCGCCCTGGGTTAGTCTGGGCCTAAGGCGAGGCCGAGAGGCGTAGTCGATGGATAACCGGTTGATATTCCGGTACCCGAGTGCCGCGTATGAGTGATAGCGGTTGTGCTAACCGGCTGCAAGCCGGCGAGTGGTCGCCTTCGGGTGGCTGTTTGTCAGTGAGTGGTTGGGGTCCTTTCCGTGTGTAGCGTAGTGATGGAGTGACGCAGTGGGGTAGCTGTACCGTCTGGTGGATTAGGCGGGGTAAGGTGGTAGCCCGAGTTTCCAGGTAAATCCGGAGGCTCCTCCTTGAGTGGAGAGGGTGAGCGCTGAAGCATAGGCCTTTAGGCCGAATTCGGTGATCCCGTGCTGTCGAGAAAAGCTTCTAGCGAGTGGTAGTCGGCCAGTACCCTAAACCGACACTGGTGGTCAGGTAGAGTATACTGAGGCGTTCGAGTGATGTGTGGTTAAGGAACTCGGCAAATTGCCTCCGTAACTTCGGGAGAAGGAGGGCCCTTTCTGGTGGCACGTGCGTGCAGGAGCTGGAGGGGGTTGCAGAGGCCAGGGGGAAGCGACTGTTTACTAAAAACACAGGTCCATGCGAAGCCGTGAGGTGAGGTATATGGACTGACGCCTGCCCGGTGCTGGAACGTTAAGAGGATCCATCAAGGCTTTGGCCTGCAGTGGTGAATTGAAGCGCCAGTAAACGGCGGTGGTAACTATAACCATCCTAAGGTAGCGAAATTCCTTGTCGGGTAAGTTCCGACCTGCACGAATGGCGTAACGACTTCCCCGCTGTCTCAACCACATGCTCGGCGAAATTGCAGTACGAGTAAAGATGCTCGTTTCGCGCGGCAGGACGGAAAGACCCCGGGACCTTTACTATAGCTTGGTATTGATGCATTGCTTGGTTTGTGTAGGATAGGCGGGAGCCTGGGAAGCTCACACGCTAGTGTGGGTGGAGGTGTTGGTGAAATACCGCTCTGATCTGGTGGTGTGTCTCACCCGCGGCCCTGATCGGGTCGGGGGACAGTGCCTGGTGGGTAGTTTAACTGGGGCGGTTGCCTCCTAAATGGTAACGGAGGCGCCCAATGGTACCCTCGGG
>NZ_JBVJHZ010000081.1:0-2763 GCF_055586545.1 Glycomyces sp. NPDC050141
ACCCCCACCACCCCCCCCACACACAAAAACAAAGAGGTCCGCTTTCCCCCTCCCCCTCCCTTCCCCCCAAAAAAAAGGAACAAAGGGCGTCCCCCCCCCCCCCCCCCCTCCCCCAGTAGAGGTGGTACGGTTCGCCGTTCCCGAGGTGGAACGGCGCGAAGGTGTAGCCGTCGGCCTTGAACTCCAGCGGTTCGCCGGTGGGCTCGAACGCGGAGAGGTCATCGCCGAGAGCGATGTCGATGAGGCCGGTCGCGAGGTCGTCGCCGACCGCCTCGTGCTTGACGGCGAGCAGGGTCGGCCCGCAGTACACGGACTCGATGCCGGGGTCGTCGAGGACGGCTTCGGTGTGGAGGCGCAGCGGCATCGCGATGTCGACGGTGTCGCCGCCCCGCCAGGTCCGCTCGATCGAGACGTAGGTGCCCGGGGTGGCGTCGAGGGTCTGCTTGCGGCCGTTGACTTTCACCGTGAACTCCTCGGCCCAGGAGGGGACGCGGAGCTTGAGGGCGAAGGCGGCGCGGCGGCGGGTGCGGACCTTGAGGCGGCTCGCGCCCTCGAAGGGGTACTCGGTGGTCTGGTCGAGTGCGACGCCGCGCGCGTCCCAGTCGACAGTGGACGGCATGTAGAGGTTGACGTACAGCGCGTCGTTCCCGGCTGAGGCGAAGTAGACCGAGTCCTGGTACTTCGTGTGGTTCTCCATGCCGGTGCCGCCGCAGCAGGTCCCGGTGTTCCCGAACTCGCGCCACCGGCCGGGCCGCACGGGCGCGAAGTAGGTGACCTCGGGGTCCTCGGTGCTGTCCTCGTCCCGCCGCGAACCGAGGATCTGGTTGTACAGGGCCCGCTCGTAGTACTCCATGTACTTCGGGTCGCCGGTGTGGAAGAAGAGGTTCCGCGCCAGCTTGAGGAGGTTGTAGACGCAGCAGGTCTCGGCGTGGTTGGGGTCGTTCGGGTACTGCCACAGGGAACCGGCGATGACGCCGCGCTTGCGGAAGATCTCCCCGACCCCGGTGCCGCCGTGGGCGTACATGCGGTGCGGCACGACCATGTCCCAGAACTGGACGGCCGCGGTCTTGTAGTCGTCGCCCGCGCCCTGCTCGTGCATGCGCAGGTAGCCGGTGAACTGCGGGATGTGCTGGTTGGCGTGCTTGCCGTCGAGGAGGTCGGTGCCCGCGACAGTGGCCTGGAGGAGCGCGGTGTTGTCGAAGAACCTCGCGGTCTCCAGGTACTCGGGGCGGTCGGGCCTGGCCTCGGCGAGGTTCGCGAGGCTCTCGTTCATGCCGCCGTACTCGCCCGCGATGTAGATGGACCACATGCGGTCGAGGCGTTCGCGCGGGAGCTTCGACAAGCGCGAATGCATCCAGTCGCCCAGGCCCGAGGCGAGTTCGAGGGCGGCGGTGCTGCCCGCGAGGCGGTGGGCGTCGAGGAGCCCGGCCATGATCTTGTGCGTCGTGTAGTACGGCGCCCAGATCCCGGCGTTGCCGCCGTACGTGGCGAACTCCTCGAGCCGCACGAACTGCGTCTCGGGGTAGGCGGCGATGAAACCGGGGTGGCGGTTGCCGTCGCCGGGGCCGATCAGCTGGGCGTCGCGGCCGCTGCCTGAGGCGTCGGCGCAGACGGGGCCGGGCTGGTCGTCGAAGCGGTACGCTGCCACGTCGCCTTGCGCGCCTTCAAGGAGGGCGGCGACCTGGTCGGCGTTGAGGGCCGTGCCGTAGACGTGGAACTCGTCGACATCGGCGTTCAGGTACTGGGTGATGCCCTGCGGGAACTGGCCGCGGCCGATCCAGTTGGCAGCGGTCGCACCGAGATCGGCCGGGGTCAGCGAGACCGCGCCCGAACCGGCGGCGGTGCCGTTGACGTAGAGGACGGCCGTGCCGCCGCCGAGCGTGACGGCCAGGTGGACCCACTCCCCCGCCGGGAGCGGCGCGGTCGCGGTGACACGCTGTTCAGTCGCGGTGCCGCCGGTGGTGATCGCGAAGCGCGGGAACGGGTTCGCGTTGTCGGCGCGGATCGTGAGGTACATGTGGGCGTTCGCGTCGGCGCCGAAGTCGAAGACCTTGACGCCGTTGGCGAGCGGCGCGGGATCGGCCCAGGGGTCGGGCAGGCGGGCTTGGTCGACCGAGCCGAGCTTGACCCAGGTCGCCACGGTGATCGCGGACAGGCCGTCCACGAGTCCGTTCGGGAGCCGCAGGTGCTCGGCGTTTCCGAGCGGGGAGCCGGTGAGCCGCACGGCCGTCCCGTTGCGGCCCGCCACGCGCGGGGTCGCCACCGCGGCGGCGGCCGCGAGCGCGTCACGGCACTCGCCAAGGCCCGCAACGAGATGGTCGAGCTTGCGCTGGTAGGCGCGGTCGCCGGTACCGGCCCAGGCCTGCGCGAGCATCGACAGGAAGTGCCCGCTGTAGTGGCCCCGCAGGTAGCCGTTCGCGTCGTCCCAGCTGCCGGGCGGCTCGACACCGTCCGCATTGGGCAGACCGGCCGCGGCGCGGAAGTTGTAGAGCATCCGGTCCGGGCCGCCGAGCTCTCCCAGGTCGGCGGCGTAGCCCTTCGCGTAGCCGAGCATCCGGTCGCGCTTCTCACTGAAGAGCGAGTCGTCGAGCGCCACGTCGCCGAGGCCGAACGGGCGGACGGCCCAGGAGGCGGGGGCCGCCGCGGGGGCGGCCCCGAGGGGGGGGGGGGGGGGGGGGGGGGGGGGGGGGGGGGGGGGGGGGGAGAGGCAGGGGGGGGGGGGGGGGGGGGGGGGAGAAGAGGGAAAAGAAGGGACGGCGGGGT
>NZ_JBVJHZ010000082.1:0-2728 GCF_055586545.1 Glycomyces sp. NPDC050141
CGGGAATACGGAAGGATAGACGAGAAGAATAAACTTTTCGGGGGGGGAGGAGGACCTTCCCCCCCCCCCCCCCCCCCCCCCCCCCCCGGTGCGGTAGACGTTGCGGGGCGCGTTGTTGACTGAGCGGTTCCCGCTGCGGGCCTGGAGGATGCCGAGCTGGTCGTAGGCGGTGATCTGGCCGCCGAGGAGCATGAGGATCGGTTCGATGATGGCGAGGTCGACGACCTGGCCGGTGCCGTCGCGGTCGGTGCCGCGCAGGGCGACGAGCACGGCGTAGGCGGCGGCCAGCGCGGCGACGCCGTCGGCGAGGCCGAAGGGCGGGAGCGTGGGCGGGCCGTCGGGTTGGCCGGTGAGGGCGGCGAAGCCGCTCATGGCTTCGGCGAGGCTGCCGAAGCCGGGGCGGGAGGCGTAGGGGCCGGTCTGGCCGAAGGCGGTGACGCGGGCGATGACGAGGCGCGGGTTGGCTTTGTGGAGGGTGTCGGGTCCGAGGCCCCAGCGTTCGAGGGTGCCGGGCCGGAAGTTCTCGATGAGGACGTCGGCGTCGGCGGCGAGGCGGAGGAGGAGGTCGGCGCCTTCGGGGTTGGCGAGGTTGAGGGTGATGGCGCGTTTGTTGCGGCCCAGGGTCTTCCACCAGAGGTTGACGCCGTCTTTGGAGGGGCCGTGGCCGCGTGCGGCGTCGGGTTTGGCGGGGTGCTCGATCTTGATGACGTCGGCGCCGAAGTCGCCGAGGAAGGTGGCGGCGATGGGTCCGGCGAAGAGGGTGGAGACGTCGAGGACGCGGAGGCCTTCGAGGGGTGCGGTCATCATTCCTCCAGGTCGTAGGCGAGGCGGAAGCCGATGCGGTCGGAGCGTTCGAGGCCGAGGCCGGGGATCAGGTATTTGAGGCTGAACGAGGGCGGGCGGGGGCCGCCGTCGGCGTACCAGTCGGAGCCTTCGGCGCGGTAGTCGCTGCCGCCCTTGAGGATCGCGAAGCGGGTGATGCCGTCGGAGTGCTCGCTCTCGGTCCAGTTCCAGACGGCGGGGGTGCGGCGCTGGAAGCCGGGTTGTTCGGCGGCGAGCTGCCATTCGAACTCGTCGGGGAGGCGGGCCCCGGCCCAGGCAGCGTAGGCGCGGGCGTCTTCGAGGTTGACGCCGGTGACGGGGGCGTCGGGTTCGTTGTGGCAGTGGAGGAAGCGGCGTGCGCATTCGGGCCGGTAGCCGGTCTCGGTGAGGAAGCGGTGGTATTCGGCGGCGGAGACTTCGGTGCGGGCGACGGCGACCGGGCCCGGGACGGTGATGTCGAAGTGCGCGGTGCGGTGGTCGTGGAGGCGCGGCGGGAGGGGCTTCCATTCCTCCACATAGGGGGCTTCGCTGTAGAGGCCGGTCTCGCGGCGGCGGTAGGTGACCTCGATGCGGCGCGGTCCCGGTTCGACGCGGATGCCTTCGCCTGGGGCCGTTGAAGGTGCAGGGACGACGCGGACGGTCTCGCGGGCGGGGAAGCCCGCGTCGGAGGAGCCGGGGTCGTCGATGTCGAGCAGGTCTGCGAGCCAGTCGGGTTCGGGCGTGCCCGGCGCGAGTTCGAGGATGCCGGTGACCCCTCTGGCGGGCACGGTGACCTCGGCCGGGTCGGCAATGCCGGAGGTGACGTCGAAGCGACTGCCGCCCTTGGTGAGCAGCGGGTCGCCGGTCCAGTCGGCGTCGGCCCGGTTGACGATGGTCCACAAGGTCGTGCCGCGCAGATGCCAGCGCGAGACGTAGACGCCCGCTTCGATCGCTTCGGGGCTCGCGCCTTCGAGCGGTGACCATGCCCCTTGGATCAGGATCTCGCTGGCGGCGCGCTGGACGCGGAGCATCCGGCGCAGGGTGGCCTTGTCGCGGTCGTTCCAGCCGACCCAGACGCCGAACACGGTGTCCCACACGAGGACGCCGGTGCCGTTCATCCACGCGGACTGGAGTTCACCGCTGTGGTCGCGGTTCCAGCGGCGGATCGAGTGCATCATGTGGCGGCGCTCGTACCAGTGGGCGCGCTGCACGCCGGGCGCTTCGGAGTCGGCGAACCACTGGGCCCAGCTGAGGAGGTGGTCTTCGACGCGCTGGTTGGGGACGCGGGATTCGCCTTCGAGGACCTGCGGGGGTTTCGTGTCGGCGAGGGCGCGGGTGAGGGCGGCGTCGCCTTCTTTGAGGGTGTCGAGGAAGACGCCGTCGGAGTTCAGCACGTCGACCAGGCGGGCCAGTTCCTCGGCGTCCGCGGCGCCGGTGCGGCGGGTGCCGGTGTCCCAGGGGTTGTAGTCGATGAAGACGCGGACGCCGCGTTCGTGGAAGGCCTGCACCAGGAGTTCGAGCTCGAGGTCGTCGTCGTAGAAGTCGAACTGGTTGCGGTCGTCGATGCCGATGACCGGGTAGGCGTGCCAGAGGACCACGCCGTCGAGGCCGCCCGTGTCCGCGAACGATGCGAGGAGCCGGTCCACGGTGAACCACTGCTCGGCGTGGTCGAAGAGGCGTTCGTCCCACAGCCACACCTGCGCGACGGCGTAGGCGCGGGCCGCCCAGCGGGTCTCGGGGTGGTCGTAGGCGGCGCCGCTGTAGGCGAGGCGGGGGGGGGGGGGGGGGGGGGGGGGTGTGGGGGGGGGGGGGGGGGGGGGGTGGGGGGGGGTGGGGGGGGGGTGGGGGGGGGGGGGGGGGGGGGGGGGAGGGGAGGGGGGGGGGGGGGGGGGGGGGGGGGGGGGGGGGGGGGGGGGGGGGGAAAAAA
>NZ_JBVJHZ010000083.1:0-1633 GCF_055586545.1 Glycomyces sp. NPDC050141
AAGGAGGGCCAAGCAAAACCCCCAACCCCCCCCCCCACCCCCCCCCCCCCCCCCTCCCCCCCCCCCCCCCCCCCCCCCCCCCCCCCCCCCCCCCGGCGGCCCCTTTCGGCCGAATCTTCCCCATTCCGCCTGGGCAGCGGCCACCTCAGGCTTACCGTGAGGTCATTTCCTTCACGAGGGGGTCCGAGATGGACGAGGATTCTAAGGCGGCCTGGGCCGCCGGCGGCATGATGTTCGCCGCGGTCAGCATGATCATGATCGGCGTCTGGCAGGCGATCGAGGGCATCTTCGGCATCGCCACCGACCAGTTCTACGCCGAGGTCAAGGACTACGTGGTCGACATCGACACGACCGCCTGGGGCTGGGTCCACCTGATCCTCGGCATCATCACCGCGCTCGTGGGCTGCGCGCTGTTCACCGGCGCCACCTGGGCCCGCGTCCTCGGTGTCACGCTCGCGTGCCTGGTGCTCATCAACAACTTCCTGTACCTGCCGTACTACCCGTTCTGGTCCCTGCTGATCATCGCGCTGGCGGTCTTCAGCATCTGGGCGATGACGGTGGCACCGAAGCCTTCGGGGCCCGACTACCGCTAGCCCGACGCGCTGCCACGGGACGGTCGTACCGGCCGTCCCGTCGGCATGTGCGCCAAGGCAGGAAGATATTGACAAGTGTGAATATTATGGGGGATACTTCTCGTCGTTCCCGTCAATCCTCGGAACATCGTCTGTCATCTCCTCATGACGCCCCGGGCCCTCACCCCGTGCGCAGTCGACGCCGCATGATGCGCCGTACCGCACGCTAAGGAGGGCCTCGCCATGCGAAGCCGCCGCAAATCCGTCCTCAACGCCGTCTCGGCGTTCCTCTTGGGAGTCGCACTGGCCTTCTCGATCCCCGGCGCGCCCGCGCAGGCCCAGAGCTGCAACGGCTACGTCGGGCTCACGTTCGACGACGGACCCAACTCCGGCACCACCCAGAACCTCATCAACGCGCTCACCTCGAACGGGCTGCGCGCGACCTTCTTCAACACCGGCCAGAACGCCGCCAACCAGGCATGGCTGGTCCGCGCCCAGGTCAACGCGGGCATGTGGGTCGGCAACCACTCCTACACCCACCCGCACCTGACGCAGCTGTCGCAGGCGCAGATGGCCTCGGAGATCTCCCGCACCCAGCAGGCGATCCAGTCGGCCACCGGCACCGCGCCGCGCCTGTTCCGCCCGCCCTACGGCGAGACCAACGCGACCCTGCGGTCGGTCGAGGCCCAGTACGGCCTGACCGAGGTCCTGTGGACCGTGGACTCCCGCGACTGGGCCGGGGCCTCGAGCGCGCAGATCGCGCAGGCCGCGAACAGCCTCCAGAACGGCGGCGTGATCCTCATGCACGACGGCAACTGGAACACCATCAACGCGATCCCGCAGATCGCGGCGAACCTCCGCGCCCGGGGCCTGTGCGCCGGGATGATCTCGACCGCGACCGGCAGGGCCGTCGCCCCCGCCTAGGAAACGGCGGGGGGGGGGGGGGGGGGGGGCGCCCCCCGCGGGGGGGGGGGGGCCCCCGTGTCGAAAGGGTTTGACGTGTTTTTCGGGGAAGATCTCCGGAAACCGCTTGGAAGAGACCTGTGTGTCGTTTTCCGTTG
>NZ_JBVJHZ010000084.1:0-1031 GCF_055586545.1 Glycomyces sp. NPDC050141
CTCCGAATACCGGTGTTGTATTCGGAGGGCCGACAACGCAGCGAGCGGGCAAACGGGCCGGATAACGACCGGTCTGATTCGCAGGACAGGCCCTAGGCGGCGCGGCGCCTCGCGTAGTCCCGCAGGGCGCGAAGGAAGTCGACGTGCCGGAACCCCGGCCAGTAGACGTCGCAGAACGAGAGCTCGGCGCCCGCCGACTGCCACAGCAGGAAACCCGAGAAGCGCTTCTCGCCGCTGGTGCGGATGATGAGGTCCGCTTCGGGCAGGTCCGGGGTGTACCGGTGGGCGCCGATGTCGGCGGCGGTCAGCCGGGCGGCGAGTTCGCCGATCGTGGTCCCTTGGGATGCTTCGGTTTCCAGGAGGGAGCGGACGGCGTCGACGATCTCGTCCTGGCCGTCGTAGCCGATGGCCACCGTGAGGTGCCCGCCGGTGCGGTCGGCGGTGGCTTCGACGGCGGCCTTGAGGGCGTGGGCGGTCGAGTCCGGGAGGTGGTCGAGGTGACCGGCGAGGTGCAGCCGCCACCGGTTGCCCGGGCGCATGAGGCGTTCGGCGACGATCTGCTCGATCATCGACATCAGGTGCGCGATCTCGCTGCCGGCGCGTTTGGTCAGGTTGTCGCTGGAGGCGACATAGACGGTGACGTGTCCGATGCCGATCTCGGCGCACCAGTCGAGGAGGTCTTCGAGGTGCTCGGCCCCGTACCGGTGGCCGACACCGGGGTCGGCGAACCCCTGCTGGCGGGCCCAGCGCCGGTTCCCGTCCATGGCCACGGCCACGTGCCGCGGCAACTGCCCGCCGTCGAGCGTGCGCCGCAAGCGCTTCGCATACCAGCGGTAGAGGATTCGTGGTGCGCGCATGGCGCCCAGCCTAGCGCCACCCGGGTGGGGGGGGGGGGGGGGGGGGGGGGGGGGGCGGCGGCGGGGGGGGGGGGGGGGGGGGGGGGGGGGGGGTGTGGGGGCGGGTGGGGTGGGGGGGGGGGGGGGGGGGAGATCCCTTCTCCTGGGGGTTCACGCCGCTCCCTCCACTCTACC